>JBKBSS010000002.1:0-33090 GCA_046291385.1 Emticicia sp.
CCCAAACAGAATCGGAGAAACGATATTAAAGGCACGGTCGCCGATTAGGCCGTAAAGAATATGTCCGCCATCGAGTTGCCCGATTGGGAAAAGATTGAGTGCTGTGAAAAATAAAGCTAAATATCCCGCAAAAATAATCGGGTAATTGGTGTAAAGATAAGGGTGCGGAAGTTCGCCAGTTGAAACGTATTGTTCAAAGAAATTGAAGAGCAAACTATCGCCGAGTTTGATTGAAATATAATCGGGACTTGTTTCGAGAAATTTGCCGTATTCGTTGCCGTATTGCTTAAAAATAGGGAAAAGTTCAAAAACGTAATCAAGGGGTGGAAGGTGCGTGAAACCATACCAAAGCACAAATAATGCCGCCACAAAACCTGCCAATGGGCCTGCAATGCCAATGTCAAAGTATTTTACACGAGATTCGAGGCGTTCTTTGATGCGAATAAACGCTCCCATTGTACCAAAAGTGGAGGCAATTCCACCAAACCATAAAGGAACATAAAATGGTAAAGTTACGTCAGTTTTGTGTTTTTTAGCAGTAAAATAATGCCCAAACTCGTGAATTGTAAGCACTCCCAAAAAGGGAACTGAATATTTTAACCCTTCAAAAAACTCGTGCCAACCGAGGGTATTTTCTCCGAAAAAAAAGGGTCTTCCATAAATCCATTCGGCACCAGTGAGTGTGGCAGTTATAAAGGTAATAATAAATAAAAATATTTGTATTAGAAGAGTACGCTGTTGATTCATTAGTTAGGTTTGTTGTATGCCACAAAGTAACAACTTAAAATAGGTTTTTACAATATTCTACAATAGAAGTAGGGGCTTCGACTAAAATTGTTTGCATACCGATTGCCTTGGCCGATTCGATGTTGTGGAAGTTGTCATCAAAGAATATCACTTCATTGGGCTGCAACCTGTTTGCTCGCAAAACTTCATAATATATTTCGGCGTCGGGTTTCCACAAACCCATTTCGTAAGAAAGGTATAGTTTATCGAACAAAATGTCTAAATTTTTGATGCCATGAACTTTTTTGAGATAGTTATTAGAGGCTTTAATATGGATATTATTGGTATTACTTAATAAATACACTGGGTATTTCTGCCGAATATTATTGATTAAATCAATTCTATCGGTTGGAATATCGAGCAGAATGGCATTCCAAGCGGTGTCAACTTCGTGGTTGCTTAGTGGGAAACCGAGTGTTTGGCGAATTACTTCTCTAAACTCCTCATCAGTAAATTGACCGCTTTCGTATCTTCTAAAGATTTGGTTTTCGGTAATTTTCTTTTCAATAAAAGCAGGTGACTTAGAAGTAAATTTGGCGAATGTCTGATAGATTCTCTGAAACTCGATGTTGATAATCACATTTCCGAAGTCGAAGATTACGGCTTTGAATTTCATATAAATTTAGATAGGGATTGTTAGTATTTATTTTTATTGTTGGGTGCTTAAATGAAACGTCATGCCATGAATAATATTTTATGGAAAGAAAAATAGCAACCAATTTTGGTTACTATCGTGTATTGAAATGAAGATTTGATGTATGAAATCTTATAATTCTCCGCTTTTCAACATATTGTATATAGTTGATTTTCCGATGTCAAGTTTATCGGCTACCAACAAAACATCATCATCGTATTTGTTCAAGAAATGGCGAATGATTTGGCGGGTGTATTCTCGCAAAGTAACTTCTTCCAACAAAAAAGCACCTTCGGGCTTGATAGAATTAAAAGTAATATCTTCGGCCACAATCAAATCATCGGTTGCCATTACGCAAGCCAACTCCATGATTGCCTTTAATTCTCGTACATTGCCAGGAAACGAATAACCCAAAAGTTTTTGCGATGCTTCGTTGGTCAGGCTCATTTTCGGGAGTCGATTTTTCTTACAATAGTCTTCAATAAAAAACTTGGAAAGTAAAACAATATCATTTCCACGCTCACGGAGTGGTGGCAGCGACACATTCAAGCCGAGTAAACGATAATATAAATCCTCTCGAAAATTACCTTTTTGTACTTCTTCGGCAAGGTTTCGGTGCGTAGCCACAATTATTCTGCAATCAATTTTCACGACTTGGTTGCCGCCAACTCTGGTGATTTCTTGCTCTTGCAAAACTCTCAAAATCTTGGCTTGCATGGTTAGTTCCATTTCACCAATTTCGTCCAGAAATAAAGTTCCGCCAGTTGCTTCTTCAAATTTCCCGATTCGGCGATTCATTGCCCCCGTGAAAGCACCTTTTTCATGGCCAAATAATTCACTTTCTATCAAATCTTTCGGAATAGCGGCCATGTTTACTGCCACCAATGCTTTCTTATTTCGAGCCGAATTGTGGTGAATAGCTTTGGCTACGAGTTCTTTACCTGTGCCAGTTTCACCGTAAATAGATACATTGATATTGCTTTTCGAGGCTTTTTCCATCAAATTAAAAACCCTTTGTAGAGCGGGGCTGTTTCCTTTGATAGCTTTATCGAATTCGTATTTTTCACGAACTTCTTCACGCAATTGCGAAATTTCGGCACGTAGTTGCTGCGTTTCTTTGATTTTCAGAATCGAATTCCACAAACGTTCTTTTGTATTTTCATCTTTTACGATATAATCATACGCTCCGTTTTTGAGTAACTGAACCGCCGTGGCAATATCTTCTTGTCCAGAAATAATGATTACTGGAATGTCGGCATATTCTTTCTGAATACGTTTCAAAACAGTTTCTCCGTCCATATCTGGCAAAGAATAATCAAGCGTAATGGCAATTGGACGGCGATGGAGATTATCGAGTAATTTTTTGCCTGTCTCGAATCTTTCAACAGTATAATCAGGGTTGAGGGTCAGATGGTATTCGAGCATTGCTCCATAGAAGGCATCATCTTCTACGATAAATATTGTCTGTGTATTATCCATTTATTTGAGTATCCAATTTTTAGCCAATTTCCATGAAATATTTTTTATTTCCAAATTGTGGAAGTTTCGAGGTTTAAATTATTTTTTAAGTTGCTGATAATAAGTGGTTTGTGCTTTTTATAGAAACTGGCAAAAGAATTGAAATATATTCATAACAATCACAAACATAGAAATCACGATGAAAAAACAGCTCTTAATAATTGACGATAACGAAATGCTTTTGGGTTTAATGAACCACTGTTATGGTGAAACATTTGAACTCTTTTTGTGTAATAGCCTCAACGAAGCTAAAGGATTATTAAAAAGTGGCTTATTTCCTGATGCTATTGTCACGGATTTGAATCTGCCAAATGAAGATGGAAAAGGATTTATAAGTTTCTTGAAAACTAACCCACTCTATTTTTATATTCCGTTAATCATTTTATCGGGTGATGAAAAAAGCCAAAGCCGCATTGAATGCCTTAAATTAGGTGCAGATGATTACGTAGTGAAGCCTTTTCATCCAGAAGAATTACAACTTCGTATCGAAAAACAAGTGGGTGTTGCGGCATCTTTGGTAGCTTCATTAAACTTAAATCTTGAGGAAAAATGCAAGAAAGATTCAGGAAATGGAGATTTCTTGACGCCAAAATCTTCTTTTCGCAAACGAGCTTTCGATATTTTTGTGGCGGGTTCTGCATTACTTGTACTTTCTCCAATTTTACTGATAGTTGCTATTTTAATTAAATTAGATTCAAAAGGCCCCGTATTTTTCTTTTCAAAGAGAATTGGGGCTGGTTATAAAGTTTTTGAATTATACAAATTTCGCACTATGTGTATGGGAGCCGAAAAAGAAATCAAAAATATGGCTCATTTGAATATGTATGAAACTCAAATTACGGAAGAAAACGTAGAAACTCAAGGAAATTTGATTGATGACTCGGGCTGGAAAAATGAGGAAAAATTATTGGATGCTCAAAACCAAAAATCTGCTTTCTTGAAATTTAAAAACGACCCAAGAATTACAAAATTGGGAGCTTTCTTGAGAAATACGAGTATCGACGAAATTCCGCAATTAATCAATATCCTCAAGGGCGATATGTCGTTGGTTGGAAATCGTCCACTTCCTTTATATGAGGCAGAAAAATTGACAAAAGATGAATCAATTGCCCGATTTTTAGCCCCCGCAGGTCTGACTGGTCTTTGGCAAGTAACAAAAAGAGGTAAAGGTGAGCTATCAGCCGTAGAACGCCAAGATTTAGACAACACCTATGCCAATAAACATGATTGGAAATTTGACTTGAGACTCATCGCCAAGACTGTGCCTGCTTTGTTTCAGTCAGAAAAAATGTGATGATAAGTCATTCAATACACAGCGAACAATTTACAAGATTGTTCTACAAAAAACCAAAGAACTTTTCCAAATAATTTACTACAATGATAGTCTTAATCATATACTTAGCTTTTGCAGTTGCTTACGTGCTTTTTTTTGCGATTGCTTCCAAATTTCAAAGAAAAAACAATTTAGTAACTCACGTAAGCAATCAAGATGTAAATTTCTTATTTATGATTCCTGCTTATAAAGAAGACCGTGTAATTATTGAAACCACAAAAAATGTGCTTTCTCAGTCAGATTTCGGCCTAAATGATGAAATAGTTGTAATTGCCGACCAATTGGAAAAAGAGACCATTAAAGAGTTAGAAGCCATGAAGGTAACAGTAATTGAGGTTTTCTTTAGTAAAAGTACAAAAGCTAAATCTATCAATCGAGCAATGAAGGCACTTAGTTTGTGGGGAAAAAAACAAGATGCCGTGGTGTTGTTGGATGCTGATAATCATTTAGTTGAAGGTTTTATTACAAAAGCTAAAAATGCTTTTTCGGCAGGAAATAAAATTATTCAAACCCACCGAATTGCCAAAAATATTGATACGCCGATGGCAAAATTAGATGCTATCAGCGAAGAAATCAATAATTCAGTTTTTCGTTTGGGGCATTATAATGTTGGACTTTCAGCGGCTTTGATTGGCTCAGGTTTGGTAATGGATTACGAAATGTTTAAGGCATACCTCAATAAAATTGATGTAGTGAGCGGTTTCGACAAGCAATTGGAACTGGATATTATGAACGACAAATGCAAGATTGAATACTTACAGGAAGCTTATATTTTAGATGAAAAGGTAAGAAATACGCAAGTTTTTGAAGCACAACGCACTCGTTGGATTGCTGCTCAATGGAATTTTGCCAAACAAAATTTTGGAAAAGCGTGGATTGAACTGATAAAAAATGGCAATCTCGATTTTTTCAATAAAGTGATTCAGTTTGTGTTACCTCCAAGATTAATTCTCCTCGGAATTCTCGTTTTGATGCTGATAGTCAGTGTTTTATTCAATTATTTTTTTGTCGAAATACTGGTCTTGAATCTGGCACTTTGGTTCGGTTTTTTACTGGCAATACCTGCTTATTTACTGAAAACAATCAATTTTAGTATTTTCAGAGAATTACCAAAAGTTTTTGTGAGCATGGTAAAAGCGGTTTTTAAAATCGGAAAAGCTAAACAAACATTTTTGCACACACCACACGGAGTTTAATCAAGTACGACAAGTTTTCAACTTGTGTATAACAAATCCTATCTTGACGAATTAAGAAATTCGTCCTATAATAATGAAAATCGGCATCGAAGCACAAAGAATTTTTCGCCCAAAAAAACATGGTATGGATATATATGCTCTCGAATTAATCAGAGCGATTCAGCAGTTAGATACCCAAAACGAATACGTTGTTTTCGTAAAACCTGATAAAGATGTGTGTTTGCAGCCAAGCCAAAACCTCAAAATTATTGAAGTAAAAGCCAAAACTTACATTGATTGGGAACAAATTTCATTGCCAAAAGCGATTGTGCAGGAAGAAATAGATTTGATGCACTTTACATCGAATACGGCGTCAGTCAATAGCAAATGTCCGTTTATTCTGACGCTTCACGATATAATTTATTTGGAGAAATTTTATTCAAAAGGTTCGTTGTATCAAGTTGCTGGACATTTTTATCGGCGTTGGAATGTGCCGAAAATTGCTCCCAAAGCCGAGTATATATTAACCGTTTCGGAGTTTGAAAAAGTGCAAATTCAGAAGGCTCTCGGAACAGACCGCACTAAACTAAAAGCAATATATAATGCTTATAATCAGGAGTTTAGAATGATTGAGGACGAAGTGACGCTGGAACAAGTCAGAAAAAAATACAATTTATCCAACGATTTTATTTTCTTTTTGGGCAATAAAGCACCCAAGAAAAACATGAAGGGGGTTTTGGCTGCCTATGCTACTTTTGTAGATGAAACTTCGATACCAGTAAACTTGGTCATTGCCGAAAGTTCCGAAAAAGATGTAATGCAAATGTTATCAGAAATTAATCGTAAAGATATTTTCAATAAAATCATTCTTACGGGCTACGTTCAGCATTCTGAGCTTCCATTTATTTATAATTTGGCTACTTTGTTTTTGTATCCATCTTTGCGAGAAAGTTTTGGCATTCCAATCATCGAAGCAATGGCCTGCGGAACACCCGTGATTACCTCAAACACAAGTGCAATGCCCGAAGTAGCCAGCGATGCCGCCATGTTGGTCAATCCGTTGGATATTGAGTCTATCACACAGGCAATCAAAAAAGTACTCAATAATCAAAATTTGTATAATCACCTAAAATACAGTGGGTTAAATCGTGCCACGGCTTTTTCTTGGGAAAACACCGCTCAAAAGACAATTCAACTTTATGAAACGGTTTTAAATCCAATATTTGTTTAAGAAAACAAACAACTCAACAATGGAAATCTTAGAAATAATATTTTGGACATTACTCGGAATTACATTTTATGCCTACCTCGGCTACGGTATTCTGATATGGATTTTGGTAAAATTCAAAGCAATTTTTACTAAAAAAGCACCGTATAATTATAATTTTTTGCCCGAAGTTACCATCTTAGTAGCGGCCTACAACGAGCAAGAGTGTATTGAAGATAAAATTAAAAATTCGTTGGCGATAAACTATCCGAAAGATAAATTAAAAATAGCGTTTGTAACCGATGGTTCAACCGATAAAACTGCCGAAATTATTTCTCAATATGCTGATATTCAATTGTTTCATAAAGTTGGAAGAAGCGGAAAAATGGCGGCAATCAACCGAGTTATGCCTTTGATTAGTACGCCGATTACAGTTTTTTCGGATGCGAATGCCATGCTAAATACCGAATCAGTAAGGGAAATTGTCAAGCATTTTTTTAACGAAAAAGTAGGAGTAGTGGCAGGTGAAAAGCGAATTGTTAAATCAACGGGTAAAACTACCGAAGTGGGTGAAGGAATTTATTGGAAATACGAAAGTTTTCTGAAAAAACTTGATTCCGAGCTTTACTCAGCCGTTGGAGCAGCGGGCGAATTATACGCCATCAGAACCGAACTTTTTGAAGAATTAGAATCAGATACTTTACTCGACGACTTCGTGCTTTCCTTAAAAATATGTCAAAATGGCTACGTAACCGCTTACGAACCAAACGCTTACGCCACCGAAACCGCCTCATTAAACAGTGCGGAAGAATTGAAACGCAAAATCAGGATTTGTGCGGGCGGTTTTCAGTCAACTTTCAGATTAACTGGCTTGTTGAATCCTTTCAAAAACGGGACTTTAACCTTTCAGTATATATCACACCGTTTGTTGAGGTGGATTGTCGTTCCTTTTGCATTGGTTTTGTTACTGGTCATAAATGCGGCTTTGATTAAGCACAAACTATTTTATCAGTTTTCATTCATTGCTCAAATCTTGTTTTACTCAATGGCAGTTTTAGGCTTTTATTACGAAAAAATGGGCAAAAAAGTAAGAATTTTGTATGTGCCATATTACTTTTCGATGATGAATTATTCGGCTTTAGCAGGTTTCAAACGATTCTTGCACAACCAACAAAATGTAGTTTGGGAAAAAGCATTAAGGGCCACGTAAAGACCCCTAAATACTACAATCAGATGTAAAAATTGCAAAATTGTATTAGCAAATCGGTAGAAAATATGTTCCAAAATTAAGACAAAATTCCAATATGTGGATGAAAGATAAATAAAATACTCTTGATAATCAGTGGTTTATGGGTTTGGTATCATTTCTGATTCATGAATAGCACATGTGAACCACGAGAAAATGTATTTTAAAAACTTATCCGAAATTACTCAAGAGGAAGTTGACACCTTTAGATTGAGTAAGTGCTATTTCTTAGTATTTGTTGCCGAAAAATCTGCCTCTGAAGTACCAGATTTGATTAACTTATTTAGAAACAGTAGAATAAAAATTTTTGGTGGTATTTTTCCCACAATCATACAAGACACAACAAATCATTTTGATGGAATTTTGGTTATTAAAATGCCATACGTGAGAGATGTTATTAAGTTTTCTGCTAAAGACGAATCTACTTTCAAAACCATCAATAGCCTTGATGGTATCAATTCTGCAATTTTATTGATTGATGCGATGATTCCCGAAACGGATTCATTGCTACGTAGAATATATGGGCTGCTCAATAATAAAATAAATATATTTGGTGGCGGAGCTGGATTTCTAACACTTCAACAAAAACCTTGTTTGTTTACCGAGGAAGGAATTTTTGAAGATGGTGCTGTTTTGGCCTTGCTTGAAAAAGAAAGTAAAATAGGAGTAAAACATGGCTGGGAAGTTTTTGCTGGGCCATTTATTGCCAATTCAACCGAGAAAAATATTATTAAAGAACTTAATTGGCGACCTGCTTTTGAAGTTTACAAAGAAGTGATAGAAGCGAACTCAGATAATGTGTTTTCAGACACTAATTTTTTTGAAATTGCCAAAACTTTTCCTTTCGGAATTCGTAAGGAAGGTTTAGAATATATTGTAAGAGACCCTTTCACAACCAATGAGGCAGGTGAGCTTGTTTGTATTTCTGAGATACCCGAAAACTCAATGTTGCAAATACTGACTGGCGACCCCGAAAAGTTGATTGCTGCCGCAAAAGAAGTAGCAAATGAGACATTTAACAGCCAAAATGGCGAAACTTGTCTCTTAGTATTTGATTGTGTTTCGAGGGTATTGTATCTCGACGAGCGTTTTGAAGATGAATTAGCAGTAATGAAAGATGTCTATAAAAGTAAAAGTGGACAGATAAGAGGGGTTTCTACACTGGGTGAAATTGCTTCTTCAGGAATGGGATTTGTGGATTTTTATAACAAAACAATTGTAGCAAGCAGCATATACAACTGATGAAGGCACAGATAAAGATTGATATTGCCCGTGAGATTTCAGCATTATATGAATTATCGCTTTCAATAGGAAACTCATTGGATTTAAAAAAAAATTGTGCCGATTTTCTGAACGTTTGGATGCGTCAGAAAAATATAGACTTTGGCTCAATTTGGCTCAAAAATTCAACATTAGCACTACACAACCCCGAAAATTTTACGCTCGTTTATGCCAATCCTGAGTTTAGTACAGATAAAAAAGAAATTACGCTTAACCATTATTTTATGAGTAGTCTCGAAGAAAATGGAGGCTTGCACGTTGAAAGCGACACGCCCCATTTTCAAGAGATAATTACCGAAAAAAGCATCACTGAGGGTTGCTATTGGATTATACCATTACCGCAATTGGGCTTCATAAAGTTCTATTTTAGTCCCAGAAACCTCTCTCAGGTTGCTTTTGATTCAAGTGAAGTAAAAAAGGCAAGCAAAGTAATACGTAAATTTGCTATTACTTTGCAATCTTGCCTGCTGCACAATCAGGTTATCGGATACCAAGAAGAACTGAAAAAACTGGCCGTTGTTGCCGAAAAAACCGATAACGCTATCGTGATTTCTGATGCCCAAGGTCGAATAGAATGGGTAAATGAAGGCTTCAGTCGGATTTCGGGTTATGTTTTGGAAGAAGTAAAAGGTCGAATTCCTGGCGACGTTCTACAAGGTAGCGAGACAAACCTCGAAACTAAAAAATTTATAAGTGAGCAGCTTCGTCAAAAAAATAGTTTCAGAACCGAAATTTTGAACTATTCTAAGACAGGACAAAAATATTGGGTTGACCTTTCTATCCAAGCAATTTATGACAATGACGGTAATCTCACTAATTATATTGCGGTAGAATCTGATATTACCGAACGAAAAAACGATGAGGCCGAACTTCGGCAAGCCAAAGAAAAAGCTGAAGAAGCCAGCCGAATTAAGCAAGAATTTATGGCCGTAGTGAGCCACGAGATTCGTACGCCGCTCAATGCTATCATGGGCATGACTAACTTGATTCAGAAAACCCACCTTAGTCATCTACAATCAGATTATATAAGTACAGTTCAGATTTCGGCCGATAATTTGCAAGGAATCATCAATTCGATTTTAGATTTTTCTAAGATTGAAGCAGGAAAAATGACTTTACAGACAATTCCGTTTAATCTAAAAAAAATCCTACAAAATATCATTAGTAGTAATGAATTTAAGGCCGAACAAAAAGGTATTGGTTTATTCT
Organism: Emticicia sp.; assembly: GCA_046291385.1. GTDB lineage: Bacteria > Bacteroidota > Bacteroidia > Cytophagales > Spirosomataceae > Emticicia. The sequence continues at coordinate 10,390 of JBKBSS010000002.1, forward strand.
TAAAATTTGACGAAAAACTCAATGCCACTTTGCTCGGTGATGCAATTCGATTGAGCCAAGTTTTATTGAATTTGGTCAGTAATGCTATTAAATTTACTGATTTTGGGAAAATCAGTTTAGAGGCAAGAGTAGTCACAAAAGTGAACAATGCTTTGGTGGTAGAGTTTGTTGTTTCGGATACAGGAAAAGGCATATCGCCCGAAAAGCATAAATTAGTTTTTGAAAGTTTCACGCAAGAAGATTCGAGCATTAGCCGAAAATACGGCGGAACAGGCTTAGGTTTGAGTATCTCCAAGCAGTTGGTCGAGCTAATGGGTGGGGATTTACGTGTAAAAAGTGAGTTAGGCGAAGGTGCAGTTTTTTCGTTTGTGGTTGGTTTTCCGATTAGCCAAGCACCAATCGAAGAAGCCAAACAAAACAATATTTCGAGCAATGCTTTGATTGGGAAAAAGATTCTGTTGGTCGAAGATAATGCCATGAATCAGTTTTTTGCCCAAAAATTATTGGAAGGTTGGGGAATGAAAGTCGAAATTGCCCAAAATGGTTTAGAAGGTGTCGAAAAGTTTAGAGCAAAATACTACGACTGTATCTTGATGGATATTCAGATGCCCGAAATGGATGGTTTTCAGGCAACAAAAATCATTAGAAGTGAAAATACGCACGTTCCGATTATTGCACTCACTGCTTTGGTTGTTGACGAAGAGCTTGAACACTTCAATACCATTGGCATGAACGATTACATAGCCAAGCCGTTTGTGGCCGAAGAATTAATGTTAAAACTGGTAAAATATACCAAGATTCCTCAAAATTACTCACTTTCATCGCCAAAGGTCAAGGTTGAAGTGGTTGAAAAACTCTATAATAATCAATTGCTGGGCCAAATGATGAAAGGAAATACGGTACAGATTCGTCAGATGGAAACCCTTTTTGTGCAGCAATCGCAGGATGCTTTACGCCAGTTTGGTGAGTTTTATTCACATCAAAGCTATAAGCAAATTGGCCTTTTAGCTCATAAAATCAAGGCTTCGATTGATATGTTGCAGATTACCCCACTCAAACAGCCAATCAGGCAATTGGAAACCCTTGGAAAACAAGAAAAAGATTCGCCCGAAATGGTAAATTTAATAAAACTCACAACCGATGTGCTACAAAAAGTTTGTGACGAAATTCAACAATCACACCAATGATTCAACCACTTGTTTCTATCATCACGGTTAATTACCGACAAACGGGAGTAACTTGTGAACTTTTGGCTTCTCTAAATCAAATAACATACAAAAACATCGAAATCTGGGTAGTTGATAACTTTTCTGATGGTTCGCTGAAAGCAAAAATAAATCAATCATTTCCACACGTTAATATCATTGAAAGCAAAAAGAATTTAGGTTTTGCAGGTGGAAATAATTTGGCAATTGCAAAAGCCAATGGCGAGTTTTTGATGTTTTTGAATAATGATACCGAGGTCAATACAGATTTTCTTGAGCCAATGCTTGAAGTTATGCGGCACAATCAAAAAATTGGTATTTGTGCCTCAAAGCTGCGTTATTTTCATCTTCCTGATACAATTCAGTATGCGGGTTCTTCGGATTTACATCCTTACAAAATTCAAAGCTTCGCTATCGGTTACGGAAAAAAAGATAAAGGGCAATACGATAAACCTACTCAAACTTTTCTTGCTCACGGAGCAGCAATGATGGTTCGTAGTTCGGTTATCAAAAAAGTTGGCCTCATGCCTCAAGAGTTTTTCTTGTATTATGAAGAGATAGACTGGTGTCTGAAAATCCGTGAAGCTGGTTTTCAGATTTATTTCGTTCCTAAATCTTTGGTTTTCCACAAAGAGTCTATCAGCGTGGGCAAACAAAGTGCAGTGCAAGTTTATTATAAAACCCGAAACCGTATTTTGTTGGCTCGTAAATGGCGTAAAGGGTTCGGAAAATGGCTTTCGCTTTCGTATCTTGGTATGGTTGCGGTCAGAGATTTATCCAAATTTATATTCCAAAGAAAATTCTTGTTTTTTCAAATGTATTGGGATGCTTTGACTTGGAATTTGAAAGGTAATTTTGAGTAAAAAAATCCATAATCATTTCCGTTTTCCATTTTATGGAATTTATTTAAAAATTGGCATTGGGTTAAGTCATTGATACTGATTGTTTTATGTGTTTGTATTTATTTTGGTCTAACTATTGAAGCATGATGAATACATACTGATTATCAAAAATTCAATGAAAAAAATAATCTTATTTATTAGTGCTATTTTCTTCTTCACTTCGTGTCTTCCTAATAGTGATGAAATATTTATGAAAGATACTGCTGCAAAAACTACAACAGTATCCATCGAAAACTTAAATATTTCGCCTAATTTTGATTTCAAAAACTCTGACAAGGTTTCTATTAAAGTTTCTATTTTCAACGGACAAGACAAGCCTCTTAAATCAGTTCCGTTTTCGATTATTACTGAGCCAAATGGAGAAGTGATTTTTTCGGGAATGACTAACCAAAACGGTATTCTGGAAATCTCAAAAGAATTGGGAAATCATATCACCAAGCTTTCTTTCAAAACTGATTTTATTGGCGTACCCAATAGCCTTACGGTAAATATTCAAAATAAAAGAGCTGTGTTTCAGATTGGGGGGAGTGTGCCAATTGCGAATATGTTTGTGGAAGGACTAAACAATGATTTTTCAAACCAACCCAATGGATTGCTTGGTATTAAGACTTTAGGAAGTTGGAACACGGCAGGTGTACCGAGATATTTGGAATCCGTCAATGACAATATTGCATCCGAGTTTTTGCAAGATATTACTGCCAGCTTACCCGAAGGCAAAGTTCTTACATTGAGCCAACCCAATTATTTAAAAAACGATAAACCAACAACTGTATTAATTTCTGAAAAAGCGGATGTCTGGATTACATTTGTTCACGAAGGAGCAGGTTGGCAAAACTCCTTGGGCTTTTATACTTTCGACCCCAAAAATCCTCCACAGAAAATAAATGATTTGCAAAACCTTACCATGATATTCCCGAATGTCTCTTATTCAGGAAGTGGTGGCGGACTTGTGGCGGGTAATAAAGTGAAAATTGGTACTTTCGGTGCAGGTACTGGAATCGGCTTCTTTTTATTGGCAAATGCTTTTAAAGATGGTAAAGTAGGCAGTTCCTATTACCCACATTTTAGCCATTCAAATCTTAATGTGGAAACAAATCCGAATTTGAAAAGACACATAGTATTGCTTGATGATTCTAAATCGAATCGTTTGTTGCTTTCTATCGAAGATTTAAGCCGTGAGAATAAGCCAATTGTTTGTGATAATGATTTTAATGATGCAGTATTTTTTGTTACATCAAACCCTGCAAGAGCTATTGAAAATCCTGCAATTCCGAAAATGGAGATGTTTAAAGATGTTGATGGCGATGGTGTGGGCGATACCCGTGACGAATTTCCAAGCGACCCAACACGTGCATTTTCGTCATATACGCCTTCAAAGACAGCTTTTTCATCTTTGGCTTACGAAGATTTATGGCCAGCTAAGGGTGATTATGATTTTAATGATTTGGTCATAGATTATCAAATAAAAGAGGTTTTTAATGCCAAGAATCAGGTTGTTGATGTCAATGTAAAAACCGTTGTCAGAGTAGTCGGGGCATCTTTGAGAAACGGCTGGGGAATCCAGTTGCCAATTGCTCCATCGACCGTAAAAAAAGTAAGTGGACAATCATTGAAAAATAAGTATATCACTACATTAGCTAATGGTACTGAGGCAGGTCAGTCGAAGGCCGTAATTATGATGTTTGACGATGCCTTTAATCAAATCAAAAAAGTGGGAGCTGATTTTGTGAATAATGTAGAAAGACAAGCGTTTGCGAAGTTTGATACCCTTAATGTAACTGTTGAGTTTAATTCACCGATTGCTTCAAGTATAATGGGAGCAGCACCTTACAACCCGTTTTTGGTAGTTAACTATGAACGTGGCAAAGAGATTCACTTGCCAAACTACGCACCGACCGATAAGGCGGATACCAAACTTTTTGGTACATCGCATGACCGCTCGAATCCTGCGAATAATACTTTCTACAAAAACTGGAAAAACCTTCCGTGGGCAATTCATCTGCCAGTAAGTTTTGATTATCCGTATGAAAAGCAGGAAATTTTAAAAGAACATTTAATGTTCGGCAAATGGGCCGAAAGTAGCGGAATACAATATGCAGATTGGTATTTAGATAAAACAGGATATAGAAGCAAAACCAATATTCACACGAAATAAATCTTAAAAAATGCCTAAAATTTTGGGCATTTTTTTTATTGTAATTCTCTAAACTCTTTCTCCACTAAACCAATTTTTCGATTAAACAAACTTTCAATTTCATCGAAAGTTTGTTTGATTATATCAAAATTTTCATTGTTTTTTGCCATTTTTTCTAAAATTTGAAGATTTTGAGTGATTTCGGGTAGTCCAACCATTGTAAAAGATGGTTTTAATTGGTGGGCTAATTTTCCGATTTCGATAACTCTTTGTTCTTTAATCAATGGTTTGAGTAACGCAAATTGATTCGGAACTGTTTTTAGAAAAAGTTCAAACATATCGGCGGCATATTTGGGGTCATTTCCATAAATTTTTGATAAATAATCAGTTTCGAGACTTTCTTTTTTTTCTGCAAAAATAGTACCTGTTACTGTTTTTTTTATTTGAGCTAAGGTTTGTCGATTCGGATTTAAAGAAAGTTTCTGCTCTAAAATCTCACGAAGTTGGTCAGGGGTAAATGGTTTGGTCAAATAAGAATTCATGCCAATTTTATAGGCATAATCTATTTCATCACTCATGGCTGATGCCGTCAATGCCACAATTGGGATGTACTGATTAGGGTTTTCTTCGAGTTTTCGGATGGCGATGGTCGTTTCGTAGCCGTCCATTTCGGGCATACGAATATCCATCAAAATAATATCGAAATCTTCTTTTTGCAGAAAATGCAAGGCTTCAAAACCTTGGTTGGCAATTTTATAGGACATTTTCCACTTCAGCAATAAACCTTCAACATATTTTTGGTTAATTAGGTTATCTTCAACAACCAGCACATGGTAGTTTTTCCAATCTTCCGAAACCAATTCTGAAAGAGAATGTAATTTTTTCGACTGCTGTCTGCTGTCTTTCAGTGGAAGTGTAAAAGTGAAAGTAGTTCCCTCATTAGGCGTACTTTCTGCCGAAATCTCGCCACCCTGCAGATTGACTAACTGTTTAACGATTGCCAAACCAAGTCCAGTTCCACCGTATTTTACCTTGACATCTTGGTCAGCTTGCCTAAAGCTATCAAAAATTCTTCCCAAACTTTGTGGGCTAATACCAATTCCAGTATCAAAAACTTTTATTTCGGTCATCAGAAAATCTCCCAGCCTACATAAAAGAGCTACCTGAACCCCAATTTCTCCCTTGTCAGTAAATTTTACTGCATTACTCAAAAGATTCATCAAGATTTGGGTCAAAAACGTTGAATCGCCAATTACGTCATTTTCTATTTCTTCATCAAAATCTAATACGAGTTTTACATCTTTGCCTTGTAAACGCAGCCTAAATGTTTGTAAAGTGCTGTTTATAAGGTCTTTAATGCTGAATATTTGCTCGGAAAGTTTCATTTCTCCTGCCTCAATTTTTGATATATCCAATACATCAGAAACCAAGTTTAGCAGCAAATCAGCCGAATAATTAATGGCACTTAGATATTCAACTTGCTTTTTATTTGGATTTGTATCGTGAAGTAAGTGTGTCATGCCAATAATTGCATTGATTGGCGTGCGAATCTCGTGGCTCATATTTGCCAAAAACCGCTTTTCGGCTCTGCGAGCGTCTTCTGCTACTTTTCGTGCTTCTTCAAGAGCTTCTTGGGTACGTTTACGCTCAGTAATATCAAGATGAATCCCCACCGAGCCAGTTACTTTTCCGTTATTTTCAATAATCGGAGCTCCACTCACAATTACCCACATCACCTCGCCATTTTTCTTTTGAATCGGTATCTCATAAACGCCTGTTTCTTTGTCCAGTCTGTTGGCGTTTTGTTCGGCAATTACCCTTGTAAAATCTTCATCGGGAAGCAGTATATCGGACGCTTTTTGGCCAATTAGCTCGCTTTCTTCGTATCCAGTAAGGTCGCAGAAGCGTTTATAGGCTTTTCTGATTATATCATCATTGTCGACCTCAATCAGCCCCAAATCCATGTTTTCAATAATGCCTCGGTATTTTTCCTCACTAAACTGCAAAGCCGCAGTGCGTTCTTTTATCTGTCTTTCAAGTGATTCATTGAGTTGTAGTAGATTTTCATTAGCTTGATATAAATCCAACGCCTTTACTTCCAACAGCCTTTCTGCTTGTTGTCGGGCTTTTTTTTCACGCTCAATCTTACGTTTTAGTACTTCTACTTCTTCACTCATACTCTATTAATGATAAATTTTACCAAAGAACCCTCTGCGTTTAAATCTTGTTTTTCGACCGTTGCAACCTCTTTGTAGTGTTCGATAGCTGCTTCAATGAGTCCATCGGCTAAGTCCGACATTCTGCGGTCTGACTGATAGAGCATTTCGAGTGTATTATTATCTGGTCTGTGGGTATTAAATTTAGGGAGTTCAGCATCGGGGTATAATTTCCGAACTTCGACGTGTACGTAATGGTCGATTTGTTCAAAAAAATCAAAAGCATTGCTGATATTTTTAAAAAAGTGCGGGTAATTTTTTGTAAAAACCACAAACAAATGTTTACCATAAGTTTTTAATAATTGGGCAGTCGGAATTTCGGTGCGTTTGCTGAGTGCTGCCACCAATTGAACCATTTCGGTGTGGTTGTAAGTACCTACTGCGGTGTAAATGCCACCTGATGGGAGGTTTGTAGATTCTATAATCTCATCCATCACGTCAAATCCAAACTTTGATTCTACCATGTCAATAAATTCGGTGAATACGATTCCTTTCATGTACTTGATTTTTTAGGAAATTGTGGTTGTCAAAATAACAGCAAAAATCGTGCGAAAATTGATTAGAAATTATTTTTTCCAAAAATATATTTTTTTTCCAAAAAACGGAATTTATGTTTTGTGTAAATACTCGTAAATAATTGATAATGAGTTGGTTATGCTTTTTATCTGTGATGGCACACAAATGGTATTACAACTATCATATAACAACTCAAGAAAATGAAAAAAAGTATTTATTTAATCATTGTGATTTTGGCATACCTTCAAGCAAATGCCCAAACAAAAAAGGATATTAAACCTACCGCAAAAGAACTACCTCCACTCGAAAAAGTTTTAGATTATGCCGAACAAAATTCTCATTTAGTAAAAGAGCAGGACGCTCTCAGTAAACATTACGAACAATCAGTAAAAGTGGCTCAAAAGCTCTGGATGGACAAAGTTTTTGTTGATTTGGGTGGGCAACGCTCAAACAACGGAGCTATGCTGAACGTAAATAATAACATTTCTTCGGCTGAGTTTAATTCATTGAGTTTACAAACTTTGAATTCGTTTCGTGTAGGGCTTACCGTTCGAGTAAGTTTGTATGATGTGATTGCTCGTAAAGACATCATCAAGCAGGCTCAATATCGTCAGGCGTCATCGGAGCAACATTCAAAATTTTTGAGTCAAGATGTGAAATTTAGAATCGTAGATATATATAAAGATGCACAACTATCTTATAAGTTATTGAGTATCAAGGCAGAAAAGAAATATACACTTTTCTTGCAAAAAGAAATGGCAGAGAAAGAGTTTCAGCAAGGTCAGCTTCATATTTCAGAACTCGGTCGTATTACCGAACTGGCTTCAAATGCTTTTGCTGAGTTTGAGCAAGCAAGCACAACCTACGAAAAACTCTATTATCAACTTGAAATTATGCTTGGAATCTCATTGAAAGATTTGAAATAAGCACTTCACCCCAACCCCTCTCCAAATGGAGAAAAGTCTCTTAGGGATTTAGTAGGGTGGGTTTTAAAAAACATTTTAACTCAGCAAAAAGAGATGAATCTTATAGAATTTGTCCGACTTATAAAGAAAAATATTTTCCTTTTAATACTTATTCCTATTGTGATGGTGGCGGCAACTCATTTTTTTACAAGAAATGCCGATAAAGAATACAACAGTACAACGATGCTTTATACTGGTCTTTCGACAGGTTTTACGATTGAAAGCACGGGCGATGGCCGCAAAGACCGTGATATGGTCAATAATTCTTTCGAGAATCTATTGAATACAATTCGTTCGAGAGAGACCCTAAAAGAAGTGAGTTTTAAACTTTTATCCGAAGCCATCATTTTAGAAAAACCCGACGGAAAACACATCAATCCGAAGACTTTCGAGAATATGAAAAAATGGTTTCCTGCACCAGTAAGAAAGCAGGTTGTGGTAAAAGGAAATGCTGCTGCTACTTACCAAAAGCTTTTGTTAGCGTATGAGACTGGTGAACCCCGTGAAATTCAGCACTTATTCAACGAAGAAAAAACGCCTTTTAGCTTAAAAAGTTTGAGTGAAATCAAGGCAAATCGCAAAGGAAGTAGCGATATGATTGAAATGACTTATACTTACAATGATAAAGGTTTGTGCGAAAATACTTTGAAAACAACCCTCGAAGTATTTATGAGAAGATATAAAGGTTTGAAAGCATCGGAAACGGGTAGTGTGGTTGCGTATTTTCAAGAACAATTTGATAATGCCAAGAGAGATTTGAATGAGGCCGAAGAAAGAATGAAAAATTTTAGAGAAAATGGTCAGATTTTGAACTATTATGAGCAAACAAAAGCGTTGGCGGGCAAAAAAGAAGATTTAACCGACGAACATCACCGCTTGGAAGGTGAGTTGAAAGCCGCCGATAACGCATTGTATAAATTGGAAGAAAAATTGTCAATAAACCGCAGTACTTTTTTCAAAAATACTGAGTTGTTGAGTCAAAAAAATAAGATTTCGGAACTAACCTCTTTTATTGCTCGCAATACCTTAAATCCTGATGGTAGCGATGTTGAAAAAATGAATCAACAAGTAAAAGCCTACGAAAATCAGTTGACCGATGGCGTAAAAAATTTGTATGCACGCACCCATTCAACCGAAAACGTACAAATTAATAATTTGTTGGAATCGTGGCTCGAAAACATGATTTTGGTTGAAAAAAACAAAGCCCGTGTAGGTTCGTTGAATCAGCGTTTGGGCGAAATTAAAGGTGATTATGCCCGTTTTGCTCCATTAGGTTCGGGTTTATCAAGAATCGAAAGGGAAATTGATGTGCGTGAACGTGCTTATATTCAGATTTTACACGACTTAAATTTGGCTCTTTTACGCAAGCAAAACATCGAAATTTCATCGAATCTCGATATTATCGACAAGCCAATTACGATTGAAATGCCAAGTAAAAAAATGATGTTGGTGATTCTTTCGGGTTTGGTTGGTGCGATTGGAGTTTTGGCAACAATATTAATCTTAGAATTGAGCGACCGCACCATCAAAAACCTTGAAAGAGCCATTGATTTTACGGGTATCGAAGCGGCTGGGGCTTTGCCAGTTTTCTACCAAAAAAATCATTCTGAAACAATCAAAGAAACGCTAATTGGTCAGATTATAACCAACTTTAAGCTAAAAATCAGTGCTTTGCACGGGAGCAGTACAACGCCGCTCATTATGATTACAAGTACTCAGCCAAGCGAAGGAAAATCGGAAGTAGCAAATTTGATTACACAACATTTACAGAAATCAGGTGCAAGAGTTTTATCAATTCAGCCAAGCAGCGAAACTGGCACCTCGTATGTTGAAGGTTTATTGAAATACCCAGCAAGCAAGGCCTTGAGCGAAGTAAAAGGTTTTGAAGAATTGATTAGTACTTGGATTGACCCTAATGATTATGATTATTGTTTGTTGGAAATTCCACCATTTTTGACAGGAAATATTCCGACAAATATCTTGAAAAATGCACATTTATCATTGTTGGTAGTTTCGGCCAATCGTTCATGGAAAAAAGCCGATAAAAAAGCTGTCCAGATTTTGGAAAACTATAATATTCCAGTAGAAATGATAGTAAACGGAGTTGCTTTTGATTCGCTCGAAAACTTAGTAGCCGAGAACCAAACCAAAGATTCAAAACTAAAAACAGCCATCAAACGCTTACTAAGACTCGAATTAAAACGCAAAGAATTAAAACCATCTTTTGTCTAAAAAAAAATAATGAAAAGCGATATCGTTTGTATAGGTTTGCCCACTTGGGAAGGCGACTATCAAAAACCAATTGTAGAACTTCTAAAAGAGCTAAGTGGCTCGCATAAAATACTTTATGTAGAGTACACACGCACTTTGAAAGATACTAAGTATCCCAAAAAAGCGGTACTTTCGAAAAAATACTCAAGAAATGGAGACAAAATAAATGTTCTTACTCCTCCATCAACATTGCCCATGAACTGGATTAACAATCCAAAAATGTATGATGTGGTTTTGGGTATTAATGCCAAGATTTTGAAAAACTCAATTCTGTCGGCAATGAAGAAGTTAGATATCCAAAACCCTGTTGTTTTGAATGCTTTTCAACCTGCTTTCGGAACAAAACTTTTGGGACAACTGAATGAAAAAGCTACTTACTATTTCTGCTATGATGAGCTTACAGAAGCCAAATGGTGTCAAAAACATTTGCCAAATTACGAGCAAGATTTTCTGCAAAAAGTAAAAGGAGCCATGGTAACTTCTGAGGGCTTAAAAGCAAACAAAATCAAACATCAACCCAATACGCATCTGATACAAAATGGCGTGGAAATAGAGATGTTTGAAAATGCAGTAAAACACAGCACCAAAAACAATGTGGTGGGCTATCTCGGAACCATCGACAATCGAATGGATATAGAAATTTTGACCAAAGCCGCTGAAAAATATCCGCAATTAGACTTTCTATTCATCGGAAGGGTTCTCGATAACAGGGTTTTCGAGGCACTCGAAAATTATCGCAACGTTAAGTTTGTGGGTTCTAAAAAGCCATCCGAGTTGGGTTTATATCTGGAAAATATGCAAGTGGGTATTATTCCATTTGTTAAAAATGGTTTTACCAAAAACATTTATCCCATGAAAATCAACCAATATCTGGCTTATGGAATGCCCGTAGTTACAACAGATTTTGCTGATTTGTCAGACTTCGGTAATCTTATATATTACTCAGCGGCCGATAAATTCGTGAAAAACCTTGGGCTGGCCATAAACGAGAAAGAAGATGAAAAATTTACAGATAGAGTGGCATTTGCGATGAGCAACACCTGGACAAACAAAGCATTAAAACTTTCAAAAATATTAGAATCATGACAAACGAACAGTTTTACGAAGGCTGTAATTACGCCGAAAACGCATTTTTAGGAGCAAATAGCCATTTGAATTTGGATAAAAAACTCATTAAAGAAAACTTTGATTTTACAGGCAAAAAAATCTTGGATTTCGGCTGTGGCATGGGTGGTATGACCCTCTGGTACGCTACACAATGGAAATGCGAAGTGTATGGAATGGATATTGACCCTAACCACATCGAAATTGCTAATAATTTAAAGGCAAAGCATGAGGTAGAAAACGTAAGATTTGAATTGAGAAACGTTTTAGAAAATCCAATTCAAGGAAAATTTGATTTTATCATCCTCAATGATGTTGCCGAGCATATTCCATTGGATATTTTAGAGCAAATCATCGTACAATTAAAAGCATGTTTGCACCCAACAGGCGGAATTTTTGTAAGCTATCCACCGTGGGAAGGGCCGTATGCGTCGCACCTCAACCACGATATTTCATTGCCGTGGTGTCAGTTTTTACCTGATTTTATGCTCCGCAAAATGATGGAAAAACGCAACCGTGTGTTGGTTGGCACAAAGACTTTGATTGAAGAATATGATGAATTAAATCACTTGAATCATAGTAAATTAAGTAGAATTTCTAAGAAAGCAGGGCTTAAAATGTCGTTCCGCAAAAGCCATTGTAAACTAAATAAAATCAATAGTTTATCGAAGCTGAACTTTAATAAATTATTTTTTAAGTACTTGGTTACTAAAGAGTTAGTGGTTTTAACAGCTTAAAATATAAGCCTAATGCTTTAAAGCCCTCTCTATCGGGGAGGGTTTAGGTGGGGCTGTAAAAAATGAAAAATATTCTATCCAAATTCAATGCCTCTTTTATTGAGCGAAGTAGCTTAATGTTGGGTAATATTCTGAATGCAGGACTTGGTTTCCTAACATTCGGACTATTGGCTCGTGGACTTTCAAAAGATAGTTTTGGCGAATGGGTTTTATACTTGAGTGTATTCGGATTTGTAGAAATGATTCGTGCAGGATTTATCTACCAAGCATTGGTAAAATTCGTGGCTTCGTGTAAAGAAATAGCCGAGCAAAAACGCCACATTCTTGGGGCTTGGCAAATCAGTTTTTGGTTAACAATCGTCATTCTGACGATATTATTTATAGTAAAATTATTGCTGAGTAAGGTTTTTTTTATCAGATGTTCTGAGTTGTTGTTTATTCAGTATCCGGTCGCCATTTGCTTGATGTTGTCCATCAACATGGCGACCATGATATTTCACTCACGACAGCAGTTTATTAAACTCTGGCTCATTAATTTCTTGCAAAGTTTTCCTTTTTTATTAATAATATTTTTCTCAAAAAGTATTGATTTACAGTTAGTTGTTAATACACATTTAATTGTCCGAGCATTTATTTTAGTTTATATTTTATTGTTTGAAAGAAGCATTTTTTCTAATCTGCGAAGTATCATTTCAAGACCACAAAAAAACGAAAGTGGCTTTGCTGAATTATTAAACTTTAGCAGATTTACAGTTTTTTCGACCGTCGGAACAAGCCTTTTAAAAAACGTTGATATTTGGTTAATCAATCATTTTAGTGGAGCAAGTATGGTAGCTTTGTATCAGATTCCGCTGAAATTGGTCGAGGTTTTTGAGATTCCTTTGAGAACTTGGGCGATGTCGGCTTATCCTCATTTTTCGAGTCTGGTTGCCCAAAATAAATACCAAGAATTAAAGAAAAATTTCACAAAAGAGCTTTTAATTTTTACACTTGGAATGTTGCCAATCATTGGAATTTTATTCCAGTTTTCGGAAGAGGTAATTGCTTTATTTGCAGGCAAAAGCTACGCCGAAGCAAACGTTTTATTGAAGTTTTTCTTGATTTATGTGCTTTTATTGCCAACTGACCGCTACCTCGGAATAGCTCTTGATAGCCTAAATTTGCCTCAAATTAATACTTTTAAGGTATTTATGATGCTTTTTGTCAATATTATTGGTGATTATCTTGTACTTTCCAATCAATTTGGTTTGGTGGCAGTCATTGGCGTAACGCTCGCCAATATCACGATTGGCATTTTTATTGGCTTATATTTCATGAAACAACAATTCAATGAAAAACACGCCATTCAACTTTCAAGCATTTAATGGAGCAGAAAAATTAAAGAAACCCATAAATCTTGTTTTAATTATATTATTCGGCATATTCTTTTCGCTCATCATCTCAAAATCGGGTATTGTTTCGGGCATTGCTTTTCTGATGTTGCCGTTTTTTTTGTTGTTTATATATAAATTATTTACTTACCCTAAATTGGGTATTTATAGCACAATTTTTATGGGTTTTATGGCCAACGGAATCACCCGCTACGTGAGCGATGCCCCAGTTGGTTTGGCCGTTGATGGAATTTTAGTTTTAACATTTATTGCTATTTTTGTCAGGAAACAAAAAATCGAGTGGAGCGAAGCCAAAAGCGGCTTAACAATAGTTTCGGTTATTTGGATGTTGTATAATTTTCTTGAATTATTCAACCCCGAAGCTCGTAGTTTTGAGGCTTGGTTTTATGCAATGAGAGGGGTTTCTTTGTACATGTTTTTGGCCGTTCCGCTCACTTTTATTTTATTCAAAGACCGCAAAGATTTAGATTTATACCTCAATATTTGGTTGATTTTGTCAATGCTCGGTTCGTTAAACGGACTCAAACAAAACATCATCGGTGTTGATGCCTTTGAGCAGGCATGGCTTGATGCTGGTGCTGGTAAGCAACATATTTTGTTTGGAAAATTGCGTGTTTTTTCTTTCTATTCTGATGCAGGGCAATTTGGAGCTTCACAGGCACATACGCTCGTTTTGGCCGTAATTTTAGGACTTCAAAGCGGTTTAAGCTTCCGAAAAAAGGCTTTTTATTACGTAGCGGCTACTCTTTCGCTCATCGGAATGTTTATTTCGGGTACTCGTGGAGCAATGGCCGTGCCTGCCATCGGCTTTATGACTTATTTATTTATGAGTAAAAACTTTAGGGTTTTCGGTGGCGGAGTTTTATTTGGCGGATTGATTTTTTATTTATTGAAATTTACGTTTATCGGGCAAAATATTTATGCCATCAATCGAATGCGTACCGCTCTCGACCCAAACGATGCCTCGCTTTTGGTACGCCTTGAAAATCAGAAAAAACTATCTTCATATTTAGCTGCCAGACCGTTTGGTGGGGGAGTTGGCTCATCAGGAAACTGGGGATTACGTTTTAGTCCAAATAGTTTTCTGGCTCAAACCCCAACCGATAGCTGGTTTGTGAAAATTTGGGCAGAAGAAGGGGTAATTGGACTAACAGTACATTTAATAATTCTATTGTATATAGCAATGAGAGGCGGAATAATTCTGTGGAATTTACCCGATAAAAACCTGCGAATGCAATTATTGGCCATCCATGCAGGAACGCTCGGTATTTATATGGCAAGTTACGGAAATGGCATTTTAGGACAAATGCCAACTGGAATTTTGCTTTATATTGGTTGGGTTTTGATGTTTAAAGCTGATAAACTGTGCGGTATGAATTATCCGTTTGCTTCAAAGAAGTAAATAAAACCTTCATTGTCGTCAGTTTTAACTGACGGAGATTGGTGAGGAAATTATACTATATCTCTTGATAAGAAATAAAAAAGGGCGAACCGAACGTCGGCTGCATTCTGTTCGCCCCACATATTATACAAAACTTTTTCCTTTTTCAATTGCTCGCTCAAGGCCGCTTGCATCGCTACCGCCCGCAGTTGCAAAGTATGGCTGACCACCGCCGCCACCTTTCATTTCTTTGGCGAGTTCTTTCACGATATTTCCTGCGTGGAGGTTTTTCTCTTTCATCACGTCTTCATCAATAATTACGGCAATTTGTGGTTTTCCAGCAAATTCTGCCCCAATTACACCGTAGAAACGCTCAACTTTATTTTTCAAGTCAAAACATAATTGCTTCAAAGCATCAGCCGACGGAACGCTTACTTTTGCCGTAATTACGTTTATACCGTTGATATTTACCGCAGTTTTAGCTAATTCATTCTTCAATTCTTGCAGTTTTTCGTTCTCTAAAACCTCAACTTTTTTCTGTAAAATTGCTTTTTCAGCCAAAAGGTTTTCAACGGCTTTTATCAAATCATTGTTTCTAAGAACTTCTTTTAGTTGCGTATTAATTGATAACTGTTCATTGATAACTGAAATCGCTTTTCCGCCAGTCAATGCTTCCACACGACGCACACCAGCAGCAACCGAACCTTCTGAAATGAATTTGAATAAACCAATTTTACCTGTCGAAGAAGCGTGCGTTCCGCCACAAAGTTCAACCGAGAATTTTGGGTCAAAAATTACTACTCTTACGAAATCTCCGTATTTTTCTCCAAAAGTTGCGGTTGCACCGAGAGCAATGGCATCGGCAATCGGAATATTTACTTTGGTTTCGAGCTGAATATTCTCACGAATTTTCTCGTTCACAATATCTTCGATTTGTCCTAATTCTTCGTCAGTAACTTTAGCAAAGTGCGAGAAGTCAAAACGAGTAATATTATCATCTTGATAAGAACCTTTTTGTACAATGTGCGTACCCAAAACCTTACGCATTGCTGCCAGCATCAAGTGCGTAACTGTATGAGTTGAACGAATTTTATCACGGCGTTCTTCATCAATATGTGCCACAACTGTTCCTGCATTTTGCAAGATTTCGTCAATATTTTTATCTATCGAGATATGTATGAAAAGGTCGTTTTCTTTCTTCGTATCTGTAATATTTACCGAATGGTCGCCAATCATAATATGTCCAGTATCGCCCACTTGTCCACCCATTTCGGCGTAGAAAGGTGTGCGGTCAAGCACAATGTGGTATTCTTCACCGACTTTGGTTTTTACTTTGCGGTATTTAATGATTTGGGCTTCGGCTGAAACTTCGTCATAACCCACAAAGCGGAATGCCGCACCATCCAAATCTGCACCTTCATTCAGCTCAACCCAATCGGTTGCTTCTTTGGCCGAGTCTTGTCTTGAACGAGTTTTTTGCTCCAATAATGCTTTTTGGAAACCTTCTTCGTCGATTTTTAAGCCTTTTTCTTTTGCCAAAAGAGCAGTTAAATCAACAGGAAAACCAAAAGTATCGGATAATTCAAAAACAACATCACCATTAATTATTCCATTTTCTGGATTGATAGCCTCAAATCTTCTGATACCTGTTTCGAGCGTACGCAAGAAAGATTTTTCCTCTTCTTCCACCACACGAGTAACGAAATCTTGTTGAGCCTTTAATTCTGGGAAAACATCAGCAAATTGCTCAGCTAAAACTGGCACAAGTTTGCTCATGAATGGCTCATTGAAACCCAAATACGAGTAACCATAACGTACAGCACGACGCAAAATACGACGCACTACATAACCAGCTTTGGCATTTGACGGCAACTGGCCATCGGCAATCGTAAAGGCTACCGCACGAAGGTGGTCGGCAATTACACGCATTGCCACATCAACGTAACTATCAGACGAAAGTGTACCTTTTTCGCCATATTTTTTGCCCGACATTTGCTCAATTACTTGAATCGTATTTTGGAAAACGTCAGTATCATAATTAGATTTTTTGCCTTGAATCGCCATACAAAGACGCTCAAAACCCATACCTGTATCCACGTGTTTGGCAGGAAGCGAAATCAGCGATTTATCGGCTTTACGCTCAAACTGCATAAATACGTTGTTCCAAATCTCGACAACTTGTGGATGGTCGTTATTGACGAGTTCTTTTCCGCCAATAATATCAATTTCGGCTTGGTCACGTAAATCAATGTGAATTTCCGAACAAGGGCCGCAAGGGCCAGTATCGCCCATTTCCCAGAAATTATCTTTTTTATTGCCGAGAATAATGCGGTTTTCATCTCCGATTAGTCTTTTCCAAATATCAAATGCCTCTTGGTCGAATGGCACGCCATCTTCTTCACTTCCTTCAAAAACCGACACATAAATTCTGTCTTTTGGTAGTTTATAGACTTCTGTCAATAATTCCCACGACCATTCTAAGGCTTCTTTCTTGAAATAATCACCGAATGACCAGTTGCCGAGCATCTCAAACATGGTGTGGTGATAGGTGTCAAAACCTACATCTTCCAAGTCATTATGCTTACCACTGACACGAAGACATTTTTGTGTATCTGCAATACGCTTTGACGGTGGCGTACCATTTCCCAAGAAAAAGTCTTTAAATTGAGCCATTCCTGAGTTATTAAACATCAAAGTTGGGTCGTTTTTGGCCACAAGCGGTGCCGACGGAACGATTAAATGTCCTTTGCTTTTGAAGAAATCTAAAAAAGCCTTACGTATTTCGTGCGAAGTCATTTGTACAGTTATCAATTATCATTTATTAATTATCAACTTACGGCATTTCGTAAGTTATTATAAAATGCAAAAATAGCTTAAAAAATAGATTTTTTAAGCTAAAGTGTAGCACAACTTTTTAAGTTGTGTCTATAAATGAGGAATAATTTTTGAAATTGTTCTGCAACTAAGCACTTACATGCTTTATAATTTCGGGTAAAATTTCTTCCAAAGCTCCCTTTGGCAGTTCATGCCCCATGCCTTCAATCATCAAAAGTTTTGCATTTGGAATCAAAGGTGCATAAATTTCTGCGTGTTTTGGATTGACGAGCGGGTCGGCAGTGCCATGAATTACCAAAGTCGGTGCATTGATTTGGCTGAGTTTTTTTAGGCGTGAACCCGAAGCTACAATTGCACAAAATTGTTGGTACCTTGCTCTTGGATTTTGTCCTTTTCGGCGTTCAATACTTTCGGTAAAAACTTCTCTAAAATAAGCTTCATCAAACTCAAATCGTTTGCCACGCAATAGGCGATAAGTAGCCACATAACTGCCTACGCTTACTTTATGGTTAGAGTATTTGTTTTTAATATAAAACTTTTTGATGACAAAAGGTACGAATCGGAATATGAGTTTGTGGCTAAATTTGCTCGCAATTGTAGGATTAAGCATATAGCCCGACGACATGATAGAAGTCAAACTCAAGACTTTTTTAGGAAAGTTAATCGCAATATGTTGGGCAATCATGCCACCCATCGAAACTCCAATGATATGAGCTTGTTTGATTTGTAGGAAACCAAGCAGTTCAACGCTGTCTTTTGCCATATCTTCGAGCGAGTAAGGGCGGCTTCTGTGCCAAGTATCGTTCAGCCAAGTCGAAAGACCAATGTCTCGATTATCGAATCTTATCACGTAAAACCCAGCCTCAACTAAAGGTTTGATGATGTTTTCGCCATATATTACACATTGAGCATCAAGCCCCATGATGAGTAAAATCGCTGGGTTTGGTGCATTTCCGAAGGTTTCGTAATAAATATCAATGCCGTTTACAAGGGCTTTGCCTGATTGTGTAATAATCATGATTTAGTAAACTTTTTTCTGAACATCAAAAATACTCAAAAATATTTTGTTTGAAAAAGAATATATTTTGGAAGAAACACAATTTTCAACTAATACTTTAGTTATATTTGTATATCCCCAACTAAATCTAATCAAGCACATGAAAAAAACATTATTGTTTTTATTGCCATTTGTATCGGTTATGGCGTTTGGGCAACAGAAAGTTTATCATAGAGATAAATTCGACACCGAAATTTTACCCAAAAAAGATGCTAAAACAAAATATCCTGATTTAAGGGAAATCAATAACAGAAAAGAAAGTATTGGTTTTCAAATTGACGAAAAGAAAATAAACGCTTTATGCTCATCATAATCGTTTGAATACTTTGCCAAATTTGATATTACGCACAACGCAATCATGGAGATTCCCGAAGGTTTAGTAGCCCTAAATAAACTTCAAAAAGTATTTATTCGTGGCAATGAATTTTACAAAACTGACGTTCCTAATGAGAGATTAACCAAACTCACTGATAGTCTCGAAAAACGTCAAGTGATGGTTAGATAGAAGTAATGGTGTTTTTTTGATGAAAAAAGTTTAGTTTTGGGCATTGAAACACTATTTTTTGATGCACAATGGCTAAACTTTTTTATAGCACCTCCGAAGTTGCGGAAATGTTAAACGTGAATATCTCACGAATTCGATTTTACGAAAAGAAATTTAATCTGAGATTTCAAAGAAATGGGCAAGACCGCCAAATTACAGAAAAAGATATTGAAAAACTAAGAGATATTATCGCAACAGCCGATAAAGGAGGCTTAACGCTGAAAGGTGTAAAACGCAAACTCAGCAATAAAAGCGACGAAAATAAAACCAAAAATGCCCTAAAAGCTAAATTATTAACTATTAGGGCATTTTTGCTTGAAACGCTCAAAGAAGTCTGATTTAGAAGAATGTACCCACCGAAATCACAAAACTTTTCTGATTGTTTGTAATATTTGCCGATGCGTAATTGGCCGTGTTTGCCAATTCATAAGGCGTATAAGCAGTTTTAAAAGTATTGAATACTCCCGCTAAATCTACAAAAAACTTAGAAGAACGATAACCAACGCCGCCTGAGAAAACCATTTGTGAACGGTCAAGGTCGTCGATTTTTTGTTTGTAAGGGTCAGGCATATATTTTGCACCGAGTCTTAATCTGATATTTTCGATGCGATATTCGCCACCAACTTTCAAGTTTACTGCATCTTTGAATGTATTTTTGATTCTACTATCTTCTTTCGTAGCTTTTTCGTAGCCGCTTACAAAACCGTTATTGTCATAATTGGCATATTTGATGCTCATGCCCGTATAACCAACATATTCGGCATCGGCAGTGATAAATCCTTTTTTGCCAGGTAAAAAGAATGTCGCACCGCCACTTGCTTTGAGTGGAGTTGTAATTTTGTACGAAAATTCATTTTCACGAGTTCTGACTTCCGAATAATCCGGCGTAAAGAAAGTTGTTTTGATAGCTATGCTTGAATTAAATACCTCATTGACCGTAATCCAAGATGGCGAAGTAATATTTGCTCCCAAACTGATATTGTCAGATACTTTAAAAATACCACCAACACCTAAATTTATTCCACCACCACTCGAAATCAAGTCTTCTCTATAATCAAAACCATTGAAAACTTTTCCTTTGGGAAATTGTTCTGAATAATTATTCAAATTTTCGTAGTTGAGTCTTACTAAACCCAAGGTAAAACCGAGATAAGTTTTATCATCAAAGTTCACTCCATAAGCCAAATTCCACTGACTTTGATTGCCCGTACTCGAAATATTTCCAGTCTGATTGACAGGTAAACTTGTTTCGGCTTGGTTATATTTTGTGTCATTATTGGCTACGGGGTCAATCATGTATGCCCAGTAATACATTCCTTCTGGGTAAAAGGCGGTGGCAGTATTTTTGTCGAATTCATCATCAAGTGTTTTGGCACTTACATTCAAAGAGTTCGCTTTTTCTGTAAAATAATTACCCATCGAACTTTTGTTGTTTGTTCCAGCAAAGCTAACATTCGATAATAAATTCACTTGTTTTGAGTAAGTTACGGCAAAAGTTGAACGCTTTTTACGTGTACCTCTACCATTGTTACTCATAATAAGCCCTAATTGCCCAATATTGGCATTTGAAGTGTTGGCTTTACTCATTGAGCCAGCATAAAGCGATGATGAATTGAGCGAATTGAAAATAGGAGTAATGCTCAACTCCGAACGGTTATAAAAACCTAAACCAGCGGGGTTTGCAGAGGCATTACCCGCATCTGCTCCGAGTGCCGTATAACTTCCACCCATGCCTTGCATACGAGCTGACCCTGATACTTTTGATTGTGAATATCTGAAAGCATCTTCTCCGTAAAAATGCCCACCCAAAGTTAGTTGTGCTTGGGTTTTTATTCCTCCTAAAATCAAAGCAGAGGCTATAAAAATTCGTGTAAGTTTCATTTTAGTACTGAAAAGTTGAAGAAAAATAAACCAGATTTTTAGTCTTTAGTAAAGTTACTTCATAAAAAAAGTGATTGAGATAATCCTTTCTATATATGCGAAAATTACGCTCCAAATAAGATTGATTATCGTCTATTGACCGTGGACTAATGCAATAGAAAACCTCGCCAAACGCTATGATTCAGCGAGGTTCTCGAATGGATTCTTAAAAATATCTCAATGAAGAGTCTGAACAAATCTTAAACTAATTATCTTGGCCCACGGCTGCTTCCACCGCTGCTGCTGCTTCCGCTGCTTGATGATGAACCTCTTGATGCTCCGCCACTGCTCGAAGAAGAACTATTATTTCCCCAGCTTGATGAGCTTGAAGATGATGAACCTCTTGAGTAATTATCTGACGAAGACGAGTTACCACTTCCGTTTGACCAATTGTTATTGGTAGAGCGGCTTGTTCCCGAAGGACGAGAATAATTGTATCCACCATTCGTATTTGTAGAACCTGCATTTGAAGTGCCTTCTGTTGCACCGTTTCTGCGTGGACGAGCATAATAGGTGTCATTTGAAGTACTTGAACTATTAGTACTTCCACTGTTTCTTGAATTACCTCTATTATACTCATTGCTTGCCGAACTTCCATTCCATGTGCTGCTGCTATTTCCTCTTCTTGAAGAGTACTCCGAGTTGCCAGTACGTGAATTTACAGAAGCATTACGTCCGCCATTGTTAACCGCTGAATTTGTGAATCCACGGTTGTAAGTACCCGAACCACTTCCACCGTCACGAGGGCCATAAGTACGAATACGTCCCGTGCCATTATTCACACCGTTCATGCTCGAAGTTATGTTTCCGTAATAATTATTTGTGTAATAATTATTACCAAATCCTCTATCGTAGAAGGCATAAGAATTAAATCCGTAAGGATTGTACCACGAATTAAAACCGTAAGGACTGTACCATGAGTTGTAACCGTAGCTACCTCCCCAAAATGGGTCGTTGAAACGATTGAATCCTCCACCAAATCCACCACCCCAGAATGGGTCATAGAAACGATTAAACCCGCCGAAGCCAAGACTTAAACCAAAACCATTTCCAAATCCGTTGCCAAAACCATTTCCAAATCCGTTACCGAAGCCATTTCCATAGCCAAAGCGATTAAATGGACTTGACCAACCAACTGGCTGACTCCAAGCGTAATCATTCCAACCTGACTGATAACCATTCGCAAAACCCGAATCGTAGCCAGCATCGCCATTGTTATTACGAATTGCTTTTCGAGAGTTTAAATAATTCTCGTCGTAATATTCGTCAGTACCAATGGCATTTTCTTGCGTTTGTTGTGGCTCTTCTGGTTGATAACGTTGGTTTTCAACGTATTCAGGTGTTTGTTTTGGTGTGTAAACAAGCTGCGGAGCATCTTTAGATGAGCCGTAAGTATCGTCATATTCACCTTTAGTAGTAGTGAGTTGCTTAGTTGAGGTACAACCCCATGCACTCAAAAGTACTGCTACCGATAGATATTTTATTGATTTGAAAGTGTTCATTTTACTATAATTTAAATGTGG
>JBKBSS010000298.1:0-3898 GCA_046291385.1 Emticicia sp.
AGGTTTTTTGGTGCTTCTTGAGCGAAAGTTAGAGCAGCAAAAAATAAATAACAGATTGTTAAGAAAACCTTTTTCATTATAAAATATGAGTTTATTTTGTGACTAATATAGTTACTGTTTAAAAATAGCAGAATAGAAAACGGGAGTATAGTATTCTATATTTTATGTTTTTTAAGACTCGGTAAGTAGAGAAAAGTAACAGCAAAAAAAGTTAATAAAAAAAAGCCCCACATCGACTTTTGATGTGGGGCATAAATGTTACTCAAAAACTGTGACAGTTTTCGACTGTAAGACTTGTAGCGGGAAAATTGTTTTTGAATCTTCAGTTCTGAGGGTAATGGTTGTATTATCCATCGCAATGATTTCTCCTTTTATGCCATCAATTGCAATAACTTGCCCTTCTTTGTAGCGGTTTTTGCTATAAAATGAAGAAATGATATTCAATAAAATTTCTTTTGAAGCAAAGCCGTAGCCAATCGCAAAAGCAAAGATGATTCCGCCAATAATTAAATTGAACGTTGACTCAAACAAGCTTGTATTGATACCCACTTGGGCAACTGACTGAATTAGGAAAATAATGAATAAAAAGAAAAAAACTGCTGTTCCGATGAGTTTTCCTGCGGCAATATTGAAAGATTTACAGAGCGTTATGACGAAATTCTTCAAAGCATCGGCCAAAAATACGCCTGCTGAAAGCATCAAGACCGCTGAAATCATTTTGGGGATGAAAGCTACGATGAGCTTAATCATATCCGAAATGGCAGGGACGCCCAAGGTATCGGCGGCAGGTTGCAGTATAAATATTAGGATAAAATAGTAAAGAATTTTTGAAATTATGGTGCTTAGTTTTATTTCTAAATTCAAGCCCTTAACGGCATCAATCTCATTTAATTTATCGCCAACTTTGTCAATACCCACATTTTGTAATACTTTTTGTACGACTGTTGCTACTATTTTTGCGACTAACCAACCAATCAATACAACGATTGAGGCTTGTATTAGATTCGCAAAAAAGCTCATGAAATTTTTAACCATATTGCTAAAAATTTCGATTATCATCTGAGGAAGATTCATTTTATTTTGGGGGGTTTAGGGCTTTAGTTTTAGATAACGAGATTTAATTTTGTGGATATAGCTCATCCAAATATTTTACACCAACCAAAAGAGGTTCGCCCAAAAACATCTGCACGATTTGCATGGCATCCCGAATGACATCAATTTCCGCCGTTAACATTCCTTTCAGATGTTCGGGAGCGTTTAAGTTATCATCAAAATCCTCCATTTTATAAGTATAAGTTTTTAAGATATTTGTTATTTTTTCCAAAACCAAAGGGCTTTGGCAAGCACAATTATACAGAAAACAATATTTTCTGTATAAATCTTTCTTAATTTTTCTTTCGTACGCATCAAACGCATTTTTACGGCACTTTCGCTGATACTAAATGTATCGGCTATTTCTTTAATACTGAAATTGTCTTGATATTTCATTAATAGAATGGCACGCTCATCAGGGTCGATTTTCTGCAAAGCTTTCTTTAAATCCTTGGCTTGCATTTCGACTAATTCAGAATCGTCTTCTTCTTGTTCGAGGTCAAAGTTTTCGTCGAGAGCAGTTTCGGCTTGTTTTTTAACAATCCTCATTTGGTCCATACAATAGTTATAGGTAATTGAGTAGAGCCAAGTCGAAAACTTCGCTTGTTCCTTGAAACTACCAATTTTCAGGACTAAACGTAAAAAAATATCGTGCGTAAAATCTTCGGCTTGAGCTTCGTTTTTTACAAAAGAAAGGCATTTTCTGTAAACCTTATCAACGTAACGGTCGTAAAGTTCTTCAAAATAAAGGTTTCGCTGGGTTTCAACGTACAGTCGAACCAACTCCTCATCGGGTGTATTTTTAAATGTTTTGTTTTTCAATTTTGACCAATTGGTTAGCAAAAAGTAACACCTTTCAGTGTTTTTTCTTTATAGGTTATCTGAGCAATTTGTATACGATAATCACAGAAATTTACGTTGACTTGGGGAGAAACCAAAATTTATCTTCGTTTTCTGAACGAACGGATACATTATCACGAATTTTTCTGTTTATACTCGCCAAATATTGGCTTTTTTCGACGAAAAGGCAAATTTCAAATAAAATTTAATAGTATGCTTGCATAATATTATTTCTTTTTTTTACTAACTTTCGGAATCTTTAAACCTTACATTTCAAAAAATAAAAACATGACAGCAAAAGAATATTTACAGAATACTGCTTCAAGACTTACTGCGGCAGATATTGATGGCGTAACAACAACTTTACATTTTGATTTTGGTGGCGGTTCTGATTACTCAATGGTTGTGGCAGATGGAAAGGCTGAGTTTCTTGATGGATTTGTAGGAACAGCCGAGTGCGTAGTAAAGGCAGACGCCGATGATTTTGTAAAAATCGCAACTGGCGATATGAACCCGATGATGGCAATGATGATGGGAAAACTAAAACTATCGAACCCAGGAGCAATGATGAAATATGCTAAAATGTTGGGGTTGATGTAAACAAAAATAATTTGAAAATTAGTTAATTTGAAAATTTGATAATTAAGATTTTGACATTTTCAAATCTCCAAATTTTTAAATCATAATACTATGGCAAAGAACTATTTTAATAAAAGAAACGTGGACTTCTTGCTTTATGAAGTTCATGAGGCAGAAACGCTGACGCAACACGCCCGCTATGCGGACCACAACAAAGAAACTTTCGATATGACGATTGATGCAGCAACGCAAATTGCTGATAATCTGATGTTTCCGTTTGTGAAAGATGTCGATAAAAATCAACCTGAGCTGAAAGATGGAAAAGTAACGGTTCACCCAGCTATCAAAGGTTATTTGAAAGCTCTCGGAGAATCGGGTCTTATCGGTGCAGATTTTAATTATGAAGATGGTGGAGCTCAAATGCCCGTAACGGTTTCGAGTGTGCTGGGCTATATTTTGATGTCGGCCAATAACGGAATGATGTTTACAGGCTTGACGTCGGGGGCAGCTCGTCTGATAACGAGTTTTGGTTCGCAAGAATTGAAAGATACTTATGTGCCAAATATGCTTTCGGGAAAATGGCAAGGTACAATGTGTTTGACCGAGCCACAAGCGGGAAGTTCGTTGTCGGATATTACGGCAACGGCCGAGCCATTGGCCGACGGAACATATAAAATGCGTGGGCAAAAAGTATTTATTTCGGCGGGCGACCATGATGCTACCGATAATGTCATTCATTTATTCATTGGGCGAATCAAAGGTTCTCCACTTGGCACAAAGGGAATTTCGTTGTTTGTGATTCCGAAATTCCGCATTGATGGTTCAGATAATGATGTGACTTCGATGGGAATTTATCATAAATTAGGTCAGAAAGGTGTTCCAGCCATGCACTTAGGTTTTGGTGATAAAAACGATGATTGTATCGGATATTTGGTTGGAGAGCCAAATAAAGGTCTGAATTATATGTTTCAGATGATGAATGAGGCTCGTATTGGCGTGGGTATCACGGGAGCTTCTATTGCATCGGCGGCTTATTATGCAGCACTTGAATATGCAAAAGAGCGTCCACAAAGCCGTCGATTAAATCAGAAACACGCACTTGATGCTCCGCAAATTCAGATTATTCAGCACCCCGACGTGAAACGAATGTTGTTGTTTCAGAAAGCTGTTGTTGAAGGTTCGTTATCGCTTTTGCTCGAAACTTCTAAATATTTCGACCTTGCGGAAGCATCAGACGACCCAGAAGAAAAAGAAAAAGCACATTTGTTGCTCGAATTACTAACGCCAATTGCCAAGACTTTCCCTTGCGAATATGGCATGAAATCAATCAGCGATTCAGTGCAATGCTTTGGTGGTTATGGTTTTACGGAAGATTTTCCCGTCGAAC
>JBKBSS010000299.1:0-3889 GCA_046291385.1 Emticicia sp.
CTTGTTCTTTACCTTTTTCGTACCATTTATCAGAATATGTGACCGAAAAAATTGTCTTGTTTTGTGGATTCCGAATTGTGAGTGTTGTGCCAGTATTAAGGAGCGAAAAACTCGTAAGAGCAACTACATTTCCGTAAGGCTTAAAATCAGCTTCGTTGGTGCGGCTCGTGACCAAAACATAACTTTTGGGCTGCAACAAAAAACTCGGAAACGTTACGGTGGTCGTATTATAGGTAAATTTGAAACGATTAAGGTCAATTACTCTATCGCTGCGGTTGTAGAGTTCGATGTATTCTTTTTCGGGCAAACCCTTTGTAGGCGTTGGGTCGGCCATTATTTCACTGATTATCAACTCGTTATAGTTTTGAGCCGATGTTTCAAAAAAAACAAAAAAAATGGTGCAAGTTAATGCCGTTATCAATCGAAAAGTATCAGACTTACACCATTTTTTCATAGACTATTCTTCTGTTTTTTCAACTTCTGTCTTTGCAACCTTCGTTGGTGCCACAGGCTTTGGTTTCTTTACGTATTTCGACGGTCTTGTTTTTGTAACTGTTGGCTTAGGAGCTTTCGGTGCTTTTGATACTTCGGCCGCAACAATTTCTGCAACTACTTCCTTGGCTTCTTTTTCAAGTTTTTTTGCTTTCTTCTCTGCTTTTTCTGCCTTTTTATCGAATTTCTTCTCTACTTTTTTTTCTACTTTCTTTACTACTTTTTTTGTTTCTTTTTCAGCTTTTTTCTCGGCCTTCTTTAATGCTTTTTTTATTTCCTCTTCTGCTTTTTTTGCAGCTTTTTTCTCTTTCTTCTCAGCATCTTGTTTAATTTCAGCAACTTCTTTTGCTAATTTTTCAGCCGATTTTTCAATAGCTTTCCTGATTTTTTTGTTAGTAGTTTCGCCTCTAACCACTGCTGCTAAGGCAGTTGTAATTTCGGTAGCCTGTTGTTTAATTTCGGATTTCATTCTGGAAATATGTTTAATATTAACTTATTGTTAAGTTATTGTTATATAATTATAACGCAAAGACACTAAACATTATACAAAAAAGCAAAAAAAACGTGTTAAGTTTTTAAGTAAGCCTAAAAACTTAATATTGAAATTAAACGTTTTAAATGTAAAAATCAAAATTAATCATAGTTTTGGTCTTATAAAATCCAACATTTATTTACACACAAAAAATGATAAATTTTATTACAGAAGATATTATAAAACTACTTATTTCGGCAGTAACTGGTGCGATTATTGGATTCGAACGAGAGTACCACAGCAAATCGGCTGGTTTACGGACAATGATTCTGATTTGCTTGGGTTCGACTCTTTTTACGATTATTTCAATCAAACTTGGCTCTGACCCCGCCCGAATCGCCGCCAATATTGTCACAGGAATTGGTTTTGTGGGTGGTGGAATTATTTTTAGAGATAATTCAAACGGACGCATCACGGGCATCACTACGGCGGCGGCGGCTTGGGTTACGGCCGCCTTGGGTATGTGTGTGGGTTTTGGCGATGGCCTTTATGAAACAGGTTTTGTGGCGATGATTTTGGTAGTGGTGGCTCTTTACTCACTCGTACCGATTCAGCGAATTATCAAACGTAAAAATACGATTCGTACTTACAGGATTGTTTGTAAATTTAAGACTAAAACATTAAAACATTACGAAGAAAAATTTGAACAGTTTGGACTTGAAGCCGAGCGTGGCACACAAAACAAAACTTACGACAATATCAGTGGTATCTGGATTGTGAAAGGCCCAGAAAAAAACCACGAAAGAGCCATCAAAAGTTTAATGAATGACCCCGAAATTTTAGAATTTGATTTTTGATTCCAACCTTTTTTATCAATTGTGTATCATTAACAGAGAATCATAAACATAATTCAAAAAATGAAAACAATATTTTTATCAGTAATCGTGATGGCGTTATTGGCGTGTCAAGTCGAGACAAATATCGAAGCATCGAATCCATCTTTGACAAAAATTAATGGACAATGGCAACTTTCTAAAATAAGTATTGGCTATCCGATACCCAATGGGCCAACTGAAATAAAAGCTGTAAATACAGAAATTATTAGTTTTGATGCCAGTAAAAAAACTTTTACTCGAACTATCAACGGAAAAATCACCGAAACCACCACTTTTGATGTGCAGAAAGTGAGTTATCATGGTTCGGAAGCACGAGAAGCAGTAGTTTTTGAGAAAGACCAGAAATATGCCTATCTAACTTTTGATGATGAAAATTCGGCGATTATTCTTTACGAAAGAACACCAATTGGTGCGATTTTAGCCGATGGTAGTAGCTATCACTATCAGAAAGTTAAGTAAAATTTTATATTTTGATGCTTATTTAATAAATTGCAGGCAGAATCAAAATCTAATAAAATATATCATGGCAAATCATTCAAGCTCTCAACGTCTTCCTGACTGGCTTATGGTAGTTATTTTTTTAACTATTATGACAGTTTTGTTTTTTCTCGGCGATACTTTCATTTTCGTAGTAGGCCTTTTCGTTATGATTGGCATTTTTGCAAATGGCTATAACAATAACCCTGCAAACCACGAGCATCACTAAGAATTTAGGATTAAAAAATACTCAAAAGCACATTCCGAAACGAATGTGCTTTTTTATTGTATTTGACTTTCTTTCGGCATGATAAATATCATAATGATGTAAATCAAAATCGGAGTTCCGATGCCAAAAATCGTGAGAATTGCCCAAAGCATTCTGACGAGCGTGGCATCAATACCGAAATATTTTGCTACACCACCACAAACGCCGAAAAATATTTTTTCGCTACCGACGGTTCTACTGAGTTTCTTTTCCATATTTTAGATTGTTTATGCACCAAAAATAAAAACCATCTACTTTAAAACAGATGGTTTTTGTATAAATATCGTTAAAAACTTTTCAAGCGGTCAATTTATACCGAAAAACTTTCGCCACAGCCGCAAGTACGGGTAGCGTTAGGGTTTTTAAACTGAAAACCTTTGCCGTTTAAGCCATCCGAAAAGTCAAGTTCTGTACCGATTAAGTACAAAAGGCTCTTTTTATCAACAAAAACTTTGATTCCGTTGTCTTCAAAAACGTGGTCGGTTGGGCGTTGTTCACCATCAAATTGCAAATCGTACATCAAACCCGAACAACCACCGCCTTCAACGGCCACTCTCACACCGAGGTTTCCTTCTAAACCATCTTTTGCACGGAGTTCGATAATTTTATTTTTCGCTATTTCTGTTACAGTTACCATAATATTAATAAATGAATCAATGAATGAGTGCCACAATGGAATTGCCGCAATGGAATTGCCACAATGGAATTGAATGATTGTTTTTAAAATTTTGCCAATCTCATAAATCTTTCAAATCGTGCTATATTTGTTTTTTTAATTAACGAAAACAAAGTCTCAAAAGTTTCATGGCGATTTCATTTTACTTATTGCCATTTGCAGCAATCCAGAAATTGAATTTAAAGCTATGATAATTTAAGTTTTTGTCTCACCTTTCCTTAAAAGTGTGTATTTCCTACTTACTGGCACAGTTTTTTAGTGTTATTTTACTAAAGTTTACATCCACAGCAAGATATGCGTTCACGACAACATCTATTTTCTCCTAAAATCGACAACTGGCTCATTGGTTTCAAAGATGGAGCTGACTTCGTTGTGATGTTTTTCAAAGAAGCCTTTAGTCGAGATTTTGAATTTAAGGAATTCGTCAATCAATGTTATCGCATCGGTAATAGTTCACTCGTGCTTATTTCGTTGACTGGCTTCGTCACAGGTTTTGTTTTTACGAAACAATCTCGTCCTTCGCTCGAAACCTTCGGAGCTACGTCTTGGCTGCCTTCACTCGTTACGATTGCCATTATTCGAGCTTTAGCTCCGCTGGTTACGTCGTT
>JBKBSS010000300.1:0-3886 GCA_046291385.1 Emticicia sp.
TTTGAAATAGGATTTAGAATTTAGGAATTAGATTTTAGATTCTGAAATAGCTTATCAATAATGTATTATTCTTCACATTGATTGCTTAATTTTGCAAAAAACAATAATTATAGATTCCTGATTTTGAGGTGTATCGCATTACGCAAATACCTAACATCAAGCATCTAACATCGAAAATTCTAAAAAATGGCACTTAGCGAACAAGAATTATTACGCCGTCAGAAAAGACAAGACCTAATGGCAATGGGCATCGACCCATATCCTGCCGATTTATTTGAAGTAAACGTAACGGCCGCCGATATTGAAAAAAATTACGAAAATAACAAACTTGATTACAAAAACGTATAAATTGCTGGTCGTTTGTTTTGGTTTGGTTTAAGTGGGAGTGCGTCTTTTGCCGAATTGCAAGACTCAACGGGGCGTATCCAACTATATTTCCGCCGAGATGATTTATGTCCAGACGAAGACAAAACACTTTACAACACAGTTTTCAAGAAACTCCTTGATATTGGTGATATTGTTGGTGTAAAAGGCTATGTTTTTACCACCCAAACTGGCGAAACTTCGATTCATGTCACCGAATTTAAGATTCTTAATAAATCGCTTCGTCCGTTACCAATCGTGAAAGAAGTTGATGGCAAAATCTACGATGCGTTTTCTGACCCAGAGCAACGCTACCGCCAACGCTACGTTGATTTAATAGTAAATCCACACGTAAAAGAGGTTTTCATTAAGCGTGCAAAAATCATCAGCACGATGCGTAGAATGTTTGATGACAAAGGTTGGTTGGAAGTAGAAACGCCAATTTTGCAGCCTATTCATGGTGGAGCGGCGGCACGCCCGTTTGCCACGCACCACAATACGCTCGATATGCCATTATATATGCGTATCGCCAACGAGCTTTACCTCAAACGCCTCATTGTGGGTGGTTTTGAAGGTGTTTATGAGTTCGGGAAAATGTTCCGCAACGAAGGAATGGACCGCACGCACAACCCAGAATTTACTTCGCTCGAATTCTACGTGGCTTACAAAGACTACGAATGGATGATGGGAATTACGGAAGAAATTTTTGAGAAAGTAGCAATGGCCGTTCACGGCTCAACGACTTTCAAATTGGGTGAAAACGAATTGAATTTTGCTGGCCCATTTTCTCGTTTGAGTATTTTGGAAGCCATCGAAAAATATACAGGTGTAAACCTGGGTGAATTGACCGAAGAGGAAACCCGTGCGTACTGCCGCCAGTGGGGAATGGAAATTGACGACACAATGGGCAAAGCCAAATTGATTGATGAGATTTTTGGCGAAAAAGTTGAAGCAAATCTTATTCAACCGACGTTTATTATTGATTATCCAGTCGAAATGTCGCCATTGACAAAGAAACACCGCACGAAACCAGGTTTGGTTGAGCGTTTTGAGTTGTTTGTAAATGGCAAAGAAGTTGCCAATGCCTACTCGGAGTTAAACGACCCAATCGACCAACGTGAGCGTTTTGAAGAACAAGCAAGACTGGCCGAGCGTGGTGACGACGAAGCAATGGCAATGGACGAAGATTTTATTCGTTCGCTCGAATACGGAATGCCACCAACGGCAGGAATTGGCATCGGTATCGACCGCCTCACGATGATGTTGACCGATAATGTGAGTATTCAGGAAGTGCTTTTCTTCCCGCAAATGCGACCAGAAAAGAAACAAGAACTTTCGCAAGAAGCTGATTATGAAGCTATTGGCATTCCAGCTGTTTGGGTGCCAGCCTTACAAAAAATGGGTTTTGTGATGGTTTCGCAACTGAAAGAAGCCAATGCTAACAAAATATTTAATGATTTGGGCGGAATGAGAAAGAAACTCAAAATCGACGAAAAAATGGTGAGTAAAGAAGAAGTTGAAAAATGGGTTTCGTAGGAACATCCAAATTGGATGTTCGATAAAAATTTCGTAGGAACGTTCAATCTGGACGTTCCTACGAATACCCCCAAATTGTATTTTTCGATGAAAATATCATTTTGCCAAATTTATGGGACATCAAACAACCAAACCGTATCGCTTGCAAAATATGGCAAACGCATCGAAATATATTTGAATCAACAACAGGAAGTATCATATTCTGTGGAACGATGATAAAAAATAGCAGAATATGAGGCTAATTTTTTTTACAGAACTTCCAGACCCCAGAAGAGACCGAACCAGAGAACTTGATTGAAGAATTTGGAAAAAAGACATAAAGTTAGCTTCAAAGCTGTGAGGAATAATTTATGAACGACCGAAACAAAAAAGCATCTTTTTAGGTAGTTGCTGAAATAATTTTCTGCAAAAAGATACTTCGGTCAAATATTAGGTCGAATTGTTTGACAGATTCAAATTCTTGGCTGCCGTCGGGGTGAAGGTCGAGGTCGAAAAAATCGGTGTGGTTAGGGGCAAGGCTTTCTAAGTCAAAACCAGTTGATTCGCATATAACTTGTTGATAATGAGCATAAATAGAGTTTTCTTTAAGATGTTTTAACATCTGCCCGAAGGCAATCATCCATTCGGTTTTGTACCATAAAAAATTAAAAACATTGCCTTTTTGAAGACTTTTATTGAGGATTGACGCAATATAAATGTGGCGTTCTTCCATACTCAAAGTGGCGAAAAAATCATCGTAAAGTCCGCCATTTTCTTTCCAAGTTTCTTCTTTTGGGCGGATGTTTTTTCGGAATATTTCTTTTAATTGTAATTCGGGAGTTGTGCTTTCAAACGTAAAAGCTATCTTTTCGGAAACGATTTTTCCTTGAAATAAATTGAAAAATCCACGTTTTGGGTCATGCTCAAATATTGCCACTTTTCGATTAGATTTCAATAAACGAAGTGCAAAAACGATTAGTAGCAGTAATTTGAATATGACCCAGAAGTGTTTCATAGTGAGGTCTGTATCGCAGGTTACGCACCCCGAGTTTGACCAGATTTTAGACGTTGATAATCATAATTTCCCCTTCAAAAAATCAGCCGTATAATTTCCTTCGATTTTGACCATCATTTCGGGTGTGCCTTCAAAAGTCAAATAACCACCTTTATCGCCACCGTCTGGGCCTAAATCAATAATCCAATCGGCTGATTTGATGACTTCCATATTGTGTTCGATGATAATCACGGTGTCGCCTTGGTCAACTAAGGCATTGATGGCTTTCAATAGTTTTTTGATGTCGTGAAAGTGTAAACCAGTTGTTGGTTCATCAAAGACAAACAAGGTTTTTCCTTTATCGGCATTGCCTTTGCTCAAGAAAAATGCCAGTTTTACACGTTGAGCCTCACCGCCCGAAAGCGTACTTGACGACTGCCCCAGACGAATATAGCCAAGCCCAACATCTTGGAGCGGGCGAAGTTTATCGGCTAATTTTGGCTCGGTCGTGCTGAAAAACGCAATGGCTTCGTCAACGGTCATTGCCAAAATATCGGCAATATCTTTTTCATTATATTTTACTTCCAGAATCTCTTGTTTGAAGCGTTTTCCGCCACAACTTTCGCATTTTAGGCGTACATCGGCCATAAATTGCATTTCGATTGTCTGCTCGCCTTCACCTTGACAGGCTTCGCAACGCCCACCGTCAACGTTGAATGAGAAGAAAGCGGGTTTGTAATCTCGTGCTTTTGAAAGTTGTTGTTCAGCCATCATTTGGCGAATATAATCATAAGCCTTGATGTAGGTAACAGGATTTGAGCGAGATGATTTTCCAATCGGATTTTGGTCAATCATTTCTACTTGCGTGATGCGGTCGAGCGAGCCAATCAAACCTGCGTATTTGCCTGCTTCTTCGCTGTACTCGCCTTTCAAGCGGGCAATGGCAGGGAATAAAATTTTACGCACTAAGGTCGATTTTCCCGAACCACTCACGCCCGTAACTGCCGTGAGTAC
>JBKBSS010000301.1:0-3885 GCA_046291385.1 Emticicia sp.
GGAAGGCGTACAAGCCGAACTCGAAGATTACCTAAAAGTAGAGCTAAATGCCACAAAATCAAGTATTTATGCCGACCGCACGCAGTTGGTTAGTTTGATAAGAAACTTGCTCGAAAATGCCATAAAATACTCATCCAGACCGCCATCTATTACGATTCGTACTGAGAACATTGGCGATACTTTAGTGTTTGTGGTTGCTGATAAAGGCATTGGTATTCCGAAAGAAAGTATTGCAAAAATATTTAATAAATTTTACAGAGTTCCAACTGGAAATTTGCACAATGTGAAGGGTTTTGGTTTGGGTTTAAGTTATGTAAATCAAATCATAAAAGCCCATAAATGGCAAATAAGTGTAGAAAGCGAAGTAGGAGAGGGAACAACTTTTAAGGTAACAATGTCACTTTAAATTTACGATTTTAGATTTACGTTTTTTATGAAGACTATGATGATAAATTTAAGATTGTGATGATTGAAGAGAAATATTATTATAATGGAAATCTATAATTTTAATGATGAACCGACTGATTGGTTGTATTCTTCGTAAATCGTGAATCTGAAATCGTAAATTGAAATAATGTCTAAAATATTATACGTAGAAGATGACCCAAATTTGGGTTTTGTGATAAAAGATAATCTCGAACTCGAAGGTTATGATATTGTACATTTTCAAGATGGGAAAGAGGCTTGGAAGAGTTTTAGTAAAGAAAAATACGACCTTTGTTTGCTCGATGTGATGCTTCCCGAATTAGATGGTTTTTCGCTGGCCGAGAAAATCAGAAAGCAAAATCAGCAAGTGCCAATTATTTTTCTTACTGCCAAAACTATGCAAGAAGACCGCATTGCTGGTTTGAAAATTGGCGGCGACGATTACGTAACAAAACCTTTTAGTATCGAAGAATTGTGTCTTAGAATAAAGATTTTTTTGAAGCGTAAGGATGTTTCAAAAGAACAAACACAAGATTCTTTTACTTGGAAAATCGGCTCGTATGAGTTTGATTATCAACAACTTAGTTTGAAGTCACAAACAAAAGTCGAGCAACTAACGCACCGAGAGGCGGAAGTATTGAAGTTTTTGTGCGAACGCAAAAATCAAGTCATCAAGCGTGATGAAATCTTGACTGCCATTTGGGGACGTGATGATTATTTCTTGGGTCGAAGTCTTGATGTTTTTGTGACTCGATTAAGAAAGATGCTCGCCGAAGACTCAACCATTAAAATAGAAAACGTTCACGGAATCGGATTTAGATTTGCGTGTTGATTTTAATAATGCGAGGTCGCCCGTGCGGTTGATTGTGAATGTTTGATGTTTAATGTTTAATGATGAAAATGCTGAATGTTTGATGGGAGGCCGCCTGTGCGGTGGCTTATTTTTGATATAAAAGTGTTTTTTGGGAACTTAGAAATTAGAAAAAGTACTTTTTCCAAACATCAAACATCAAACATCAAACATCAAACATCAAACATCCAACATCCAACATCAAATCGGTAAAACCGTAGTGCTTTTCACCTCCGACATCACAAAAAAGCTGTGTATCAACGAAACCCCCGATAGCACCGATAATTTTTGTTGGTGAAATTGATGGTAGCTTTCCATATCTGGTACAAGGATTTTGAGCATATAATCAAAACTTCCCGATACAAAATTGCATTCTACAACTTCTGGCATATTCCTAATTGATTGATTGAAGCCCTCGGAAGTGTCATGCGTCTGCTTAATGAGCGTAACTTGACAATAAACCGTCAGATTTTGACCTAATTTCTTCTTGTTCAGAATCGTTACGTATTTCTCAATAATTCCTTCTTGCTGTAAGCGTTTCACACGGTCGTGTACGGGTGTGAGCGAAAGATTTATCTGTTGGGCAATATCTTTCAGCGTCAGATGGGCATCTTCTTGGAGCAGCCTTAGGATTTTTTTGTCAGTTTCGTCGAGAGTCATAAAATGTTGAATGATAGATTAATAAAATGATAGAATATTTTTCTTTTTAGAACTAAAAAAAAGCACTTTTGTAGTAAATAATTCTTTGTAAGTGTTATTTAGGATGCAATATTTCTTATTTTTTTAAATATAACAATAATATTTTCTTTTTATGCTAATTTTGTGGTGCAATTACACTTCATCATACAAAATATACGTCTCCGTTACGGTCTTGCCGTAGCGGAGAGCAATTACACTTCATCAATATAACATTTCAGTATTATGATAATCGGAGTACCAAAAGAAATCAAAAACAACGAAAATCGTGTAGCCCTTACGCCAGCGGGTGTAGCCGAACTTAAAAAATACGGTCATACTATCTATGTTCAAGCAAGTGCAGGCGAAGGTAGTGGGTTTAATGATGCTGCATATACGCAAGCAGGAGCAACAATGTTGCCAACGATTGATGAGGTTTACGCCATCGCCGAAATGATTATCAAAGTAAAAGAGCCGATTGAACTGGAATACAAACTTATCAAGAAAGACCAATTATTGTTCACTTATTTCCATTTTGCTTCGTCTGAGCCGCTTACACATGCCATGATTGAGCGTGGAGCAGTTTGTTTGGCTTACGAAACTGTTGAAAAAACTGACCGTAGTTTGCCTTTATTGGTGCCGATGTCAGAAGTTGCAGGTCGTATGGCTATTCAGGAAGGTGCAAAATATTTGGAAAAACCATCGGGTGGAAAAGGTATTTTGTTGGGTGGTGTCCCAGGTGTTCCGCCAGCAAAAGTTTTGGTTTTAGGTGGTGGAATCGTAGGAACGCAAGCCGCTAAAATGGCCGCTGGATTGGGTGCGAGAGTTGTGATTATGGATGTGAGTTTGCCACGTTTGCGTCATTTGTCGGATATTATGCCGCCAAATGTTACAACAATCATGTCGAATCACTATAATATTCGTGAAGCAATTGCTGAGGCCGATTTAGTAGTTGGTGCGGTATTGATTCCAGGAGCAAAAGCTCCGCATTTGATTACCCGTGATATGTTGAAATTGATGCGACCAGGCACAGTTGTGGTTGACGTAGCCGTTGACCAAGGTGGTTGTATCGAAACTTGTACGCCAACAACGCACGAAAACCCAACGTTTATCATTGACGAAATTGTGCATTATTGCGTAGCCAATATGCCAGGTGCTGTGCCTTATACTTCAACTTTGGCCTTGACAAATGCTACTTTGCCGTATGCTGTTCAATTAGCCAATAAAGGTTGGAAAAAAGCGTGTAGCGAAAACGAAGAATTGAAAAAAGGACTCAACGTAGCCAATGGCAAGATTGTTTATAAAGGAGTTGCCGATGCTTGGGGACTTGAATTTAACGAAGTAGAAGATATTTTAGCGTAAGAAACTTCATCACTACTAAATAGAGTATGCCTTTTCTCTGCAAAGAGGAAAGGCTTTTTTTATGATTTTTTCGCTGAAATTGTTTTCAAACCCACAAAAATCTGCAATTTTGCAAAATGGCAAAAAAACAAAAATTTTATACAGTCTGGGAAGGTCGAAAAAAAGGAGTTTATGACTCATGGGATGATTGTAAAAAGCAAGTTGAGGGAGTTCAAGGTGCAAAATATAAGGCTTTTGAGTCGAAAAGTGAAGCGGAAAAAGCTCTGGGCGAAAATTATTGGAAGCATACCCAAAAAGCCGCCGAAGCGAAACAGACCAAGCTTCCGAAATCGGCTTTTCCTCCGCCCAATTTGGAGTCGGTGGTGGTTGATGCCGCTTGGAATTCGGTCAAAAAAGACATGGAATACCAAGGGTTTTATCTCAAAACTAAAGAACGTTTGTTTCATAAAGGGCCTTTTCCGCAAGCAACCAATAATATCGGTGAGTTTTTGGCGATTGTTCACGCTTTGGCTCACTTGAAAAAACACAATTCTTCGCTACCCATTTATTCTGATTCTCGAACGGCTATTAGT
>JBKBSS010000302.1:0-3874 GCA_046291385.1 Emticicia sp.
TTGCCAATATCGCCCCAAATCCATGAATCGGCCAATGTATTATCAGAAAAAACTGAGCCATCACCCAAAATATAACCTTCAATTTTCTTGATTCCGTAATCTTTGATTTTTTGAGCAAAAAACCTTGAAATTTCCTCGGCACTCGACCCAATTCTTGCCGAACCCAGCGAAGGGTCGCCCATTCCTCTGAGATAAACATTTCCTTGCAACACACTATCTACGATTGCTCCATCGTATTCCAGAAATGTCTGAAAACGATAATTTGCACCCAAAACCGACAAAGCCGAAGCCGTAGAAACTAACTTTAAAACCGAAGCAGAATTGACCGATTTATGGGCATTATGCTGTAATTTATACTCGCCAGTTTGGGTCGAACGAATAGAAGCCGCCACTATTCCATTACGTATTTCGGGGTCATTCTGTACGCTATCGACCAATTTTTGTAGGCGTTCGAGCGGGTTGGAAATCTGTAAAAGGATAAATAAAAATAATTTCATTTTTCTGCTGTTAGCTATTAGCATTTTGCAATTAGCCTATTTTTTAAACTGTAATAAAGCTTTTTTTGTTAAGCAATAAGATTTGTTTTTGGAGAGC
Source organism: Emticicia sp. (assembly GCA_046291385.1). Taxonomy (GTDB): domain Bacteria; phylum Bacteroidota; class Bacteroidia; order Cytophagales; family Spirosomataceae; genus Emticicia. The sequence continues at coordinate 595 of JBKBSS010000302.1, forward strand.
TAATAGCTAAAAACCAATAGCTAATTGCCAAAACCTTACAATTTTAACTAAAATGCTTAGTTAAAAAAAGAAATGTTTCCGTAATTTGTACCATGAATATTAAGTAAGTATTATTTATGCTTTGATATTCTTAATTATTTGATAAACTTATATGAAATTAACATTCTGGGGAGCAACAAGGCAAGTTTCGGGGAGTATGTTCCTGCTCGAATTTGATGATGAATACAGAGTTTTGATAGATTGTGGCACTGATTTGGAACGAGAACGCAACGAAGAGTCTGCCAAGTCTGAATACGGTATTTTCCCCTTTGACCCATCACTCATTAACTTAATAATTCTCACACACGCACACATTGACCATTCGGGGCAAATTCCCAATTTATACAAAGAAGGTTTTGAAGGACAAGTGCTTTGCACAAAAGCAACAATGGAGCTGGCCGAAATTTTATTGCTTGATTCGGCAACACTCAACCAAAAAAAGTTTAAGGCGATTCACGATAGCAAGAAACGCTCGAAAAAAAGAAAAGATGTCGATTCAAAAGACCTTTACCTCGAACGCCATGTAAAAGAAGCTATTGATAATTTCGTGCCGATTTCGTTCGACCAAAGATTCAAGTTTAAAGATGATGGTTTCCTGACATTTTATCCAGCAGGTCATTTGCTCGGTGCAGCTCACGTCTATTTGGAGTTTTTAGAAAATAACGAAAAAAAAACAATTTGTTTTTCGGGCGATATTGGTCGTAAAAACTATCCGCTTTTGGTTGACCCCTACCCGATTCCACAAGCAGATTATTTGGTTACAGAAACCACTTACGGCGACCGCCACCACATTAGCGAGAATAAACCCGAAGAACTTCTGGGCGATATTATTCAAAGAGCCTGTATTGATATTCCAGGCCGTTTGATTATTCCGTCATTCAGCGTTGGGCGTACACAAGCGATGCTTTACACCCTCAACCGACTTTATACCAATCGAGGTTTTACGCCAATTAAAGTATTTACCGATAGTCCGTTGGGAAGAGCGAGTACTCGCATTTATGAAAAAAATGTGCGTCTGATGAATAAAGAAGCACGAGCGTTTAAAGACGAAAATGAATCGCTGTTTGATTTTGAAAATTTAGTATATTTGGAGTCGAATCAGGCAAGTAAGGCAGTTTCTAATCATTCTGAACCTTGTATTATTATTTCAGCGTCAGGAATGGTTACGGGTGGACGTGTTGAACATCATATTCAAGCTAATATTAGTAATCCTTACGCCACGATTTTGATGGTTGGCTATGCCAGCGAAAACACGCTTGGTTGGAAATTACTCAACGGTGAACGCAAAGAATTGAGCATTGGCGGTCAGAAATTACCAGTAAATGCTAATATCGAAAAAATAGATGTATTTTCGGGGCATGGTGATTTAGACGATTTAATAGATTTCATAAAAACGCAGCATAAAGAAAAAACCAAGAATATTTTTTTAGTGCATGGCGAATTACACACCATGCAAAACTTTAAAAATACGCTTACCGAAATTGGTTATAATCAAGTAGTAATTCCAGAAAAAGGACAAACTTTTGAAATTTAGTTCTGAGTTTTGAGTTCTGAGTTCTGAGTTAAAAGCTTTACCCGATGAATGATTATCACTATTTATTTGAAGATAGATTCTGATAGTATTTTTTGTCGTTGCAAGTAGAACTCAGAACTCAGAACTCAGAATTCTGAACTCATAGAAAAAATGAGAACACTTTTAGATTTTGAAAAACCCATTGCCGAGCTTGAATCCAAGCTCGAAGATATGAAACGACTGGCCAACGAAAACAACGTTGATGTTAGCGGAGCCGTTCGTACACTCAATGATAATATTGAGCAATTGAAGAAAGAAACCTTTGCAAACCTTACTCGTTGGCAAAGAGTTCAGCTTTCTCGTCACCCCGACCGCCCTTACACGCTCGATTATATCGAAAGAATTTGCCCTGAGTTCCATGAGTTGCACGGCGACCGCACTGTTCGTGACGACCCTGCTATGATTGGTGGTTTTGCAACAATTGATGGACAAACTGTAATGGTAATTGGTCAGCAAAAAGGGCGTAAAACGAAAGAACGTCAGTACCGAAATTTCGGAATGCCTAATCCAGAAGGTTACAGAAAGGCACTTCGTTTGATGAAATTGGCTGAGAAATTCAACAAACCAATCGTTACTTTGATTGATACTCCAGGAGCATTTCCAGGGCTTGAAGCCGAAGAACGTGGTCAAGGCGAAGCAATTGCGAGAAATCTCAAAGAAATGATGTTGCTTAAAGTACCCGTAATTTGTATAATTATTGGTGAAGGAGCATCGGGCGGAGCTTTAGGAATTGCGATTGGTGATAGAGTTTTGATGCTCGAAAACACTTGGTATTCAGTGATTTCGCCAGAATCTTGCTCGTCAATTTTGTGGAGAAGTTGGGATTATAAAGAGCAAGCTGCCGAAGCATTAAAATTGACTTCTGCGGATATGCTTCAAAATAAATTAATTGATGGCATCATCGAAGAACCTCTCGGCGGAGCTCAACTTGATTGGGACGATATGTCGAATCGTTTGAAAAATAGAATTTTGAGCGAAATTACAGCTCTCGAAGCAATGACTCCACAAGCACGCATTGATGCAAGAATTGATAAATTCTGTGCAATGGGCGAGTTTGAAGAGGTATAATTATGCTTTTTTGATATATTTGCAACATTAAAACGAATAAATCATGCAAATTACTTATCAATTAAATGAAGATGAATTGACTTATGAGTTTTTCAAAGCCTTGAAAAAGACCTTGAAAGGAAAAGTCCATTTAGAATTTTCGATAAAAGCAGAAGAAAGCCCATATAAAATGTCGAAAGAAGCCTTTGAAGAGAAAATATTGAATAGTGAGAAATCGGAGAATCAATATGTTTTATCTTCGGATGAATTTGATGTTTTATTAGAAAACTTTGATTCTGATGAATCTTTTAACCCCGTTGATGAGATAAAGAACCATAAAGTTTATTGAGCATGAGAAGCATAAGATTTGTTGATGATTCTTTAGCTCAAATGAGCAAATGGCTTATAATTGACAGAAAAAAGTTAGGAAGGATTTTAAGATTAATCGAAGAAATAAAAAGAACTCCTTTCGATGGAACTGGCAAACCAGAACCGCTCAAAGGAAACCTAAAAGGAAAATGGTCGAGACGCATTGACGACGAACATAGATTAGTTTATACAGTCACCGAAAATGAAATTATAATTCATTCTATTTGGGGACATTACGAATAATGTAAGCCA
>JBKBSS010000303.1:0-3870 GCA_046291385.1 Emticicia sp.
TCGTTTATGATTATGAAACTAATTCAAAATACGCCGAAAATCCTAATATCAAATATCTCGACATCAATACCAAAGAAAGTTTTTGGGCGTATGATACTTTGACAAAAACGCTCAATTTGACAATTCAAGCGGGGTATGTGACACTTGATGATTTTAGATTTCAGCGTGAATATAAAATTGATGAAGTGCATGAGGGTTATATTTTAATGAAAACCAAAGAAGTTTTTTATGAAGATTTGAGAAACAAGCCAATAGTTGCGAATCAAGTAAAAAAAACGATACCAACACCGATTGTTGAGACTCCGAAAGTTTTGACAACATCAAATATAATTGTGTCAACAAAAGTAGATTCGGTTGTAAAAACAACATCAATAACTGATGCCAAGATAAAAGTATCTGCTGAAAGTGCAAAAGTTACCGCAACGGTAGTTACTCCGCCAGTAAAAATAAATTATTTAGAATTACACAAAGCTTTATTCGATAAAACTAAACGCTGGATTTTGGTCAGAAATAGAATCGAGAGGGGAGATATTTATTTAACGTCTTACCACGAATCTAAACTGACTATCAATAACTTAGTTTTGAATTTGTCGGAAAGTGGAACAATTGAGTATGATTATGAAAGTGACCCGAAAATAAAGTTTTGTGCAGGAGTAGATTTTTTGGATATTGATACCGACGAAACTTCGTGGGCTTTTGATGCCGATAATAATATTTTTACACTCACGCTGAAAGGTGGCTATGCGAGTCTGGATGATTTTAAATTCAAAAGAGATTATACCGTAGAGGCGTTTGACGATGGTTTTGCCTTGCGAAGGGTAAAAGAGTATTTTTTTAATGATTTTCGTAAGCCCGAAAAAACTACGGGTAATTATCAGAAAAGACGAAAGTAATCTTTAAGCCATATTATATTTATCAATGAAATTTCTGCAATCAACGATATTTTTCTTATTCAGTTTTTGTGTTTTTGCCCAAGAAAATATTGGTATTGTTCCTACTCAAGGGCCTTATAACGCTTCAAAAACAATCGAACACGATTTGATTCATACAAAACTCGAAATCAAACCCGACTGGAAAAAGCAGTATCTTTACGGAAAGGCATTCTTGACTTTTAAACCACATTTTTATCCACAAAAATCTATCAGTCTTGATGCGAAAAGTTTTGATATTCAGGAAGTTACGTTGAAAGGAAAGGTTTTGAAATATGAATACAATAAAAGTATTTTAAAAATAGATTTAGGACAAGCTTTCACTCGAAAAGATACCATAAATATCGAAATCACTTACACTGCCAAACCCAACGAACGCATTGCTGGCGGAACTGATGCCATTGCTGGTGATAAAGGTTTGTATTTTATTAATCCTCTGGGAACTGAACCCGATAAACCTCAGCAAATTTGGACACAAGGCGAAACCGAAGCAAATTCTTGTTGGTTTCCAACACTTGACTCGCCCAATCAGAAAATGACCCAAGAGGTTTTTCTGACTGTTGACGCCAAATTTACTACCCTTTCCAACGGTAAACTTATTTCTTCTAAACAAAATTCTGACGGAACTCGCACCGATTATTGGAAACAATCGAAGCCCGCAGCACCATATTTAACTATGATTGCGGTCGGAGATTTTAAAAAAGTGGTTGACCCCAGTTTCAAAGATTTTGAGGTGAGTTATTACATTGAACCAAAATTTGAGAAATACGCATTCAATATTTATGGTCGAACGCCCGAAATGATTCGTTTTTATGAGAAATTACTCGGCGTAAAATATCAGTGGGAAAAATATGCTCAAATTGCGGTTCGTGATTATGTTTCGGGGGCAATGGAAAACACAACGGCAACCGTTCATGGCGATTATATTCAAAAAGATAATCACCAATTAGTAGATGATAATGACGATGGCGTAATTGCTCACGAGCTTTTTCATCATTGGTTTGGCGATTTGGTTACTTGTGAATCTTGGTCGAATCTTCCTTTAAATGAAGCATTTGCCAATTATTCAGAATATTTGTGGGCAAATCACAAATACGGAAAAGATGAAGCAGATTTGATTTCGTACATTGCTCTGAATCAATATTTTGATGAAGCCAAAGAAAAACAAGAGCCTTTAATCAGATTTAGGTATCTCGATAAAGAAGATATGTTCGATTCGCACTCTTATGCAAAAGGTGGACGAATTTTACATTTACTCAGAAATACTGTGGGTGACGATGCTTTTTTTGAAGCTCTCAAACAATATCTTACGCAAAATGCCTACAAAACTGCTGAAATTGAAGATTTGAGATTGGTCTTCGAGCGAGTAACTGGGCAAGATTTACACTGGTTTTTCGACCAGTGGTTTATGAAATCGGGGCATCCTGTGCTTGAGGTTTCGCACGATTTTGCTGATGGGAAACTGAAATTAAATATTAAGCAAACGCAAGATACTGTTTACTCACCCATCTATCGTTTGCCATTAAAAGTCTTGATAAAGTATGATAATGAGCAGATGGGCGGCATCCCGCTTACGCACGAAATTATGTTGGATAAAAAGCAGCAAACTTTTGAGTTTACTGCAAAATTAGCTCCAAAAATGGTTTTGCTTGACCCCGATAATGTTTTGGTTGGAAAGATTGAACACCAAAAATCTCAGGACGAACTTATTTATCAATTTTATAATGCCGAAAGCATTGCCACAAGATTGAATGTCTTGGAAACGCTCACTTTTATTCCAGAAAGTGATACAACGTTTCGTTATTTGCCAGCCGATAAGAAAATTAGAAAGCTTTTGATTGATGCTACCAAAGATAAATTTTGGAGAATTCGTCAGTTTGCAATTCAAAAGTTTTTCGATTATAATGGCGAGGATTTTTTGGAAGTTGAGAAGGCTTTGCAGTACCGAGTTATTCACGATGAACGCTCGTATGTGCGTGCTGATGCTATTTTGGCGATGAAAGGTTTTCAAAATTCTCAAAATGATAAACTTTTCCGTGAGGCACTGGCCGATTCATCTTACACAGTTCAAGCTGCCGCTATTGAAGCACTTTTGGCGAGTAAACCTTCTGACGCAGTTGAGTTAGTTCTGAAATTTGACACCTCAACTAATCCGAGTATTTTTGCGGCAGTTGCCAACTATTTTGCAGAAGAAGCTTCTCCGCTTCGATTTGAATGGTTTGAAAATCACTTAAAGCAAATGAAAGGCAATGAGTTATACCAAGTTTTGGGTATATTTGGTACTTACTTAGTCAAGTCAACGCCTGAAGTACAAGTAAAGAGTTTGCCATTACTTTCACAAATTGCAAAAAACGATACACAATGGTATGTTCGATTTGCGGGAATGCAGACCCTCAGTTTGATTAATGATAACAAAGAAGTAAAGGCTCTGATGAAAGAAATTATTGCGGTCGAGAAAGATGAGCGTTTACAGAAAATTTATAAGCAGTTTAGAGATATTTAAAAAGTCCAATTGTCGATAGTCAACAGTGTTAATTTTTTAGTTATCCAAATGAATAGAAATTTTCAAGATGGTATCAATTTTTTTTCAAAGGTAACTTGGCCACGTGCTTGGAATGCCCTGAAAAACGTGGGTAGTTATCTTGAGTCCAAAATTTCGGGTCGAACTATTCATCGTGGTTTGCCTATTGCGATTTCTATTGAGCCGACAACTTCTTGCAACCTCCGTTGCCCCGAATGTCCGAGTGGTTTACGCAGTTTTACTCGCCCAACGGGTATGCTTCCCGAAAAACTTTTCAAACAAACCATTGACGAACTTTCTGAAACACTATTATATTTGATTTTTTATTTTCAAGGTGAACCTTATTTGCACCCTAAGTTTTTAGATTTAGTAAAATATGCCTCAAAAAAAGGTATTTATACCGCTACTTCTACGAATGCT
>JBKBSS010000304.1:0-3847 GCA_046291385.1 Emticicia sp.
ATGAGCGTAATCAGCAACGAAAGCATAATAATGACCGAAAAAAACAAGTGTTCGTAATGCCAATAAAGTATCCAAAGACTATTTAAGATACAGCTCACAATAAATCGGAGTCCGATTTTATCAACTAATGCGTTGGTCGATGGGTCGGGTGTTTGATTAAAGAAATTTTTGCTTTGTTTCACACAAAAAATCAATAATAATAAATAAATGATTCCCCAAATAGAAAACGTGATGCCCGCGGGCACAAAAAGGTTGGGGTATTGGTCAGAAAGCTGCCCCGTGGTTTTGTTGTTAAAAGGCAAGGCATTGGCCAAATAATTGGTGGCTACCATTATCATAAAAAATACCCAGTTGAGTATTTGTAAAGTTTTTACGCCAATTTGTTTTGCTATCGAATTCATAAATTTTATTGTTTTATTGGTGGAGCGAACCGAGCAACGGCGGCCGATGGCTCGGTCGCTTGCAGTTCGCCGTAAAGATAACTCGTTAATTATCAATATATTATATTATTTCACAATCTTATCTACATTCTTTTGGGTAGGTTCTACTTCGGTTTGTTTGACCAAAACCGCATAAGAAGCAGGCTTGATTCCTTCACCAAATTCGATGGCATAAACTTTCGTAAACTCTGCTCCCAAATACAAAATCATTGATGAATAATAAACCCAAGTAAGTAAAATAACAATCGAACCCGCCGCTCCATAGACATCCGAAATATTCGATTGCCCTAAGTAAAAACCAATCAGATATTTACCAACCATAAACAATAGAGCCGTTACGCCCGCACCCATGAGGGCATCTTTATTGGCCACTTTTCCATCGGGCAAAACCTTAAATATTATCGCAAAAAGCACGGTCATTACTACCCAAATAACTCCTAAATTGATAGCGGTAAACAGATAAACCGTTGATTCGGAGAAAAACACCGATAATCTTTCACTGAAAGCATCAAGCAAAGTATTGACCAATAACGAAACGATAAATAAGAAACCAAAAGAAACTATCAACGAAAACGATAAAAAGCGATTGGTCAGATACTTAATAATGCCGTTTTTAGGCTTGGCTTTCAGCGACCAAATCTGATTGATAGAATCTTGGATTTCGGCAAAAACGCCCGTTGCTCCTACAAAAAGCATGATAATGCCGACTATTCCCGCAAAACCTGTTTTACCCGAAAGCTGAGCTTTTTGTACCATTTCTTGTACTTGTATGGCAGCTTCTCGACCAACGAGCCCATTGATTTGTCCGTATAACTGACCTCTAATTGCATCTTGACCATAGAAAAAACCAACAATCGAAAGAAAAATAAGCAACATTGGTGCGAGCGAAAACAGCGTATAATACGACAGCGATGCACTCAACTTGAAAGCATTATCGTTGGAAAAGCCCTCAAAAGTTTGCCTGATAAGTTTCAAGATTTTCAACATAAATAGTTTGTATATAATAAGTAACTACACGGCTCAAAATACCGTACCAAGACCTAAGATGGGTACTTTTTTTCTCATGTTTTTATTCAATTTTCCTCATTTCCTCAAATTTATGAGTAAAAAAACGGTGGAACAGAAATTTTATCTGACAATATACAAATCAAATATTTATTCCCATCCAAAATATTTAAAGCTATGCGTTCAATCTTATATATCATCGCCGTAATATTAGTCATTGGCTGGCTCATCGGAACTTTTGCTTACAGTGCATCGGGTATTATCCACGTATTATTGGTTTTAGCCATCATATCATTTTTAGTAGGATTGATTCGCAAGGGAGAAATCTAACAACTACAAAGAAGTTCATATTTATTCAACAAACAAATCAAAGCTATGGAAACTATCATGCTAATCGGATTTTTGGTTGCGGGTTTATTAACCTCTTTTTCGCTAATTGCCTTTTCAAAACATTTCAGCTTATTCGGTTTGAAGAGTAAAAATATGGACTACGAATTTAAGCAACGTGAAGAATTTTTTAAAAAAATAAAAGGCAATTTTACTCGTATTAAGCACGTAGTTACTTAAAATGAAGCATTTTTGATTCATTTTTTATGGATAAACCACGCCCAAGCAATCAGCAAAAACTGCACAGGCAAACGAATCAAGGCCGCTTGATGGCTACCGATAGCGGGGTTTTCTTTGAATACATCAAAGACATGAAGCGGCAAAAATACCAACATCATAATCAAGATTCCGAGCGTAGCCAGTGAGCGATAACGAGGAATAAAAACACCCACACCCACCGCAATTTCTATGATTCCAGTCAAATAATTGACTGCTAAACTCGGCAAAAATTCAGGAATAAACGGAGCATACATTTCGGGTTTAATGAAATGATTGATGCCACCAAAAATCAAAAAAACACCGAAAAGATAAGTCAGGATTAGTTTTAAGTTTTTCATAGAATAGTTTTTAAAATTATGCAATTAAAGATAGGATTTAGTATTGATTCGACAACCAATTCTGCAAAACCTTTTTATTTTCCGATGATTTGATACGCTTCCTTAAAACAAAAAAACAGCGAACTCACCAAAAGGCAAATTCACTGTTTTTTATATTATCTGTACACTATCTTACAAATTCATTTTCTTCAACTCACTCACAGCAAAATCGGCTGCACGAGCCGTAAGAGCCATGTACGTAAGCGATGGATTTACGCAAGATGCCGAAGTCATAGCCGCACCGTCAGTAACGAATACATTGCTTGCTCCCCACACTTGGTTATTGGCATTCAATACCGACGTTTTAGGGTCACGTCCCATGCGGGCAGTTCCCATTTCGTGAATACCGATACCTGGGTTTTTGCTGCGGTCATCATACGTGTTGATGTTTTTCATTCCAGCGGCTTCGAGCATTTCGGCTGCTTCGTTCATCATTGCTACACGCATTTTCAAGGCGTTTTCGCCCCAACCTGCATCAAATTCCACCACTGGCAAGCCCCACTTATCTTTTTTATCAGAAAGCGTAAAACGATTATTGGCATCTGGCAAAGTTTCGCCAAAACCACCAATATTAAACGACCAAGGCCCAAGTTGAGTCATTTCTTCTTTAAAGTCAGCACCGAAACCATCCATTTGGCCACCACGACTCCAACTTGCACGGCTTGCACCACCTTGATAGCCAAAACCACGCACGAAATCACGTTTTTTATCGCTACCCCAGTTTGCAAAACGAGGCACATAAATACCATTGGCACGACGGCCATAATAGTACATATCTTCCATGCCTTCGTAAGTTCCCGAAGCACCTACCGCCAAGTGGTGGTCCATGATATTTCTGCCCAATTGGTCAGAATCATTACCTAAACCATTTGCGTGAGTTTTCGACTTCGATTGCATCATAATCCAAGTTGAATTGACAGCCGAAGCATTCAAGAAGATGATTTTTGCGTAATATTCGTATTCCTCTTTTGTATTTTGGTCGATGGCTTTCACGCCAACTGCCTTGCCTTTTTCATCATCAAAAATTACTTGGTGGACAATCTTGTCGGTCGTCAACGTCAAATTACCAGTTTTGTTGGCTGCTGGCAAAGTAGCAGATTGTGTACTAAAATAACCACCATAAGGGCAACCACGCATACAAGCATTACGAAATTGGCAAGAAGCACGACCCAAATCTGTTTGAATTTTAGTCGGAGCAGTCAAGTGAGCAGTACGACCGATGGTTACGGCACGACCACCAAATTTCTTTGCTGTTATTGATTTAAACTCTTTCTCAACACAATTCATGTCCATACCAGGTTGGTAGTTTCCATCTGGCAAAACATCTAAGCCATCTTTCGTACCACTTACACCAATAAAACTTTCAACATAGCTGTACCACGGAGCTAAATCTTTGTAGCGAATCGGCCAATCAACACC
>JBKBSS010000305.1:0-3818 GCA_046291385.1 Emticicia sp.
GTTTGGCGTTATGCGTTTCCACGCCCTGCAAATTTAGATACGGGTTATATTTTCTTCAATAAAAAGCATAAATTGGGAATAATCCCGATGACAGCCGAGTTGTGCTACATTTTCTTAAACTCAGCCGAAGGTGATAATCCTGTTATTCCAGAAGACCAATTAGTTGGAAAACTAAAGGCTTACATGTCGGCCTACCCAATTCCGATGGTACAAGAGCTTATCCCGCAGGTAACAGATGCTAAATTGGTGAATTATCGCAGTTTAGAAACCCTCAAAATGCCCGCACCTTGGCACAAAAATCGTGTGGTTGTTTTGGGTGATGCAGCTCATACTACTATTCCACAACTCGGTTCGGGTGCTGCTCTGGCCATCGAAGATGCCGTTGTTTTGATTGAAGAATTGCAAAAAGAAGGTTCAGTCGAAGAAACCTTTGAGCGATATATGAAACGCCGCTACGACCGCTGCAAAATGGTTGTGGATGTTTCCGAAACTTTGGGTGCGTGGGAATTACTCGAATACAACGACCAACCACTACCAGAAGGTGCAAACATGGGTATGCTTATGGGCAAAACAGGAATGGCATTGACGGAGGAAATATAAAAGCCCCCAACCTCAGAGGGGGGATTTATGTACAATTTAACAATTAATCTTTAAATCTAAAAGTCCCCTCTGGGGATTTAGGGGCTTATGAAACTCATAACATTCTTAAATAAAAACCAAGAAAGCCGCATCGGTTGGCTCGTGGGCGAAAGTGTAGTAGATATGCGTTTGGCGAGCGAAAAACTGCCAAATGACATGCTAACTTTTATTGATAATCACGAAGCATATTTTCAGATTATCAAATCATTGGGCGATGTTCAGCCGCATTATACACTGGCTGAGGTCAAGCTTTTAGCACCATTGCCAAATCCCCGTAGTTTCCGTGATTATATTGGTTTCGAGATGCACATGCAGAACGCCTCTCGCTCATTCGGACATAAAATTGGCCCAGCTTGGTACGAAATGCCAATTTTTTATTTTACCAATCACCAAGCCATTTACGGACCAGAAGACGAAATAAAGCGTCCTGCGAAAGAAACAAAATTGGATATTGAGCTTGAAATTGCGTGTATTATTGGCAAAAAAGGCAAAGATATTAAAGCTGGCGAAGCCAAACCATATATTTTTGGCTATACAATCTTCAATGACTGGACAGCCCGTGCGATTCAGAAAGTTGAAATGGAGATTCCACTTGGGCCGCATAAAGGCAAAGATTTTGCTAACGCAATCGGGCCTTGTATCGTTACTGCCGACGAAATGGAGCAGTACAGAGTACCATTCGACGAAAACGTTTTTCAAGAACCAATCCGAGTACCAAGCGTAGCAGGTGAAAGGTTGAACTTGAAAATGACTTCACGTATCAATGGCAAAACCGTTTGCGAAGGAAATTACAAAACTGCGTATTATAATTTCGAGCAAATGATTGAGCGTGCGTCCGAAAATAACGTAAACCTTATGCCAGGCGATATTCTTGGTTCAGGCACTGTTGGTTGGGGAAGTTTAATCGAAAACAACTTTACCGTTCACCGCCCGCTCGAACCTGGCGATGTAGTTGAACTCGAAGTTGAAGGAATCGGAATATTGAGAAATACAGTAGTTTAAGTCGAAAGTAAGTAATAGAATTAATTTGTTCTAAATTTAGATGTTTGTAAATGTTTGATAGAAAGTGTTTTATGTTTTTAATAGTGGTAGTGAAGAATTGATTTATTTTCGTTAATTGGTACATTGTTAATATGAAAACCGTAGAAAACAAGCCGAAAATATGCCTTGTGAAATGAATTATATATCAAAGATTCAGGCGGAGATAAACACAAATTTGATTTAAATTTGAAAGGAGTTACAAAATACACGAGAGTTCTGAAGTATAATAACGTGACTTCGTAAATAATGCTTATTCGTTTTTAAGAGGTTGTCTCATTTGTGAGCAACCTCTTTTATTTGGGTGCTAAACATTAATCTTTGAGGAGAATGTTTAGTTTTCAATACTATGTGTTATTGAACATATAGATAAAAATTATGTGATTATAAGAATAATCAATTTGGTTTATAGTGGATGATTTTGTAATTTTGAAAAAATCTTCATTTAACAAGATATTTAAGAGTCACAACAAAACAAAAATCACATTTATTATCACAATACAATTAATTTAACTTAAAAAATGGAAAATCATACATCTAATACAGGTGGAGAAGCAAAGTGTCCTGTCAATCATGGCCAGATGAAATTTACAAGTGCTGGTGGTGGAACACGAAATCGTGATTGGTGGCCTAATCAATTAAATTTGAATATTCTTCGTCAACATTCTTCACTTTCCAATCCAATGGGTGAAGATTTCAATTATGCAGAAGAATTCAAATCGCTTGATTTGGCTACTCTAAAAAGCGAAATATACGAGCTTATGACCACTTCACAAGATTGGTGGCCAGCAGATTATGGTCATTATGGCCCATTTTTTATTCGCATGGCGTGGCATAGTGCAGGTACTTATCGTACTGCTGATGGTCGTGGTGGTGCAGGTGCGGGTGCATTACGTTTTGCACCACTCAATAGCTGGCCAGATAATGGTAATCTTGATAAAGCACGTTTATTACTTTGGCCAATCAAGCAAAAATACGGAAGAAAACTTTCTTGGGCTGATTTGATGATTTTGGCAGGAAACTGTGCTTTAGAGTCAATGGGTTTCAAAACTTTCGGTTTCGGTGGCGGACGTGAAGATGTTTGGGAGCCAGAAGAAGATATCTATTGGGGTTCGGAAAAAGTGTGGTTAGATGACAAAAGATATACGGGCGACCGTCAACTTGAGCAGCCATTGGCCGCTGTGCAAATGGGACTAATTTACGTAAATCCTGAAGGCCCTAACGGAGTAGCTAATGCACTTGCTTCCGCTCGTGATATTCGTGAAACATTTGGTAGAATGGCCATGAATGATGAGGAAACAGTAGCTTTGATTGCGGGCGGACACGCCTTTGGTAAAGCTCACGGTGCCGCTAATCCTGATGAATATGTAGGTGCTGAACCAGCAGGAGCAACCATCGAAGAACAGGGTTTAGGTTGGAAAAACTCATTTGAATCAGGAAAAGGCGAACACGCCATTACCAGCGGTTTAGAAGGTGCTTGGTCACAAACGCCAACTCAGTGGAGCAATAATTACTTAGAAAATCTTTTTGGTTACGAGTGGGAATTAACCAAAAGCCCAGCGGGTGCTCAACAATGGATACCTGTGAATAATGGCGGTGCAGGTTTAGTGCCCGATGCCCACAACCCAGCCAAGCGTCATGCTCCAATCATGTTTACGTCAGACCTTGCTTTGAGAGTTGACCCAATCTATGAGCCGATTTCAAGACGTTTTCTCGAAAATCCAGACCAGTTAGCTGATGCTTTCGCTCGTGCATGGTTTAAACTCACACACCGTGACATGGGGCCAATTGCACGTTATCTTGGTTCAGAAGTTCCTGCTGAAGAGTTAATCTGGCAAGACCCGATTCCAGCAGTAACGCACAAATTAATTGATGACCAAGATGTAGCTGTTTTGAAAAGCAAGATACTTGCCTCTGGACTATCGGTTTCTGAATTAGTTTCTACTGCTTGGGCTTCGGCATCAACATTCCGTGGTTCAGACAAGCGTGGTGGTGCGAATGGAGCTCGTGTACGTCTTTCTCCACAAAAGTTTTGGGCTGTGAATAATCCAGTTCAGCTTGATAAAGTATTGACGAAATTAGAAAGTATTAAAAACGAATTTAATGCTTCTGCTACCGATGAAAAAGTAGTATCAATTGCC
>JBKBSS010000306.1:0-3814 GCA_046291385.1 Emticicia sp.
TCAGGAATTGGCTCGGTTGACCTTCTTGAAAAAGTACAAGAACACGCAGAAGATTTAACCGCCGAAGATAAAGCAGCTTTTGAAAGAGTACACAATCGGGTTGATAAACTTTGCAAGCTGGCAGCCGAACTAAACGTAAAGATTTTTTTGGACGCCGAAGAAACTTGGATTCAAGATGTGATTGATAATCTTTGCTACGAAATGATGAAAAAATATAACGTAGGTGGCAAAACGATTGTCTATAATACTTATCAATTATATCGTTGGGAAAGCCTCGAAAACCTAATCAATGCTTGCGAAAAAGGGCGTGCAGAAGGCTATAACGTTGGCGGAAAACTTGTGCGTGGTGCATATATTGAAAAAGAACGCCGCCGTGCTGCCGAAATGGAATATAAAAGCCCGATTCATATCACGAAAGAAGAAACTGACGTTGATTTCGATAAGGCTGTTCATTATGCCGTTGAAAATATTGATGTACTTTCGATTTGCCTCGGCACGCATAATGAAGAGAGTTGTTTGCTTTGTGTGAAACTAATGGAAGAAAACGGAATTGCCAAAAACGATGCCCGCATCTGGTTTGCACAGCTTTTGGGTATGAGCGATAATATTTCGTATAATTTGGCAAATGCAGGCTTTAATGTAGCAAAATATGTACCTTATGGGCCAGTTGAGGCCGTAATGCCGTATTTATTCCGTAGAGCCGAAGAAAACTCTTCGATTGCTGGACAAAGTAGTCGTGAGTATTTATTGGTTAAAAAAGAACGTGAACGCCGAATGAGTAAGGCTTCTTAAAGAGTAAATTCAATAAAATTGATAGAGTATTCGAGAGTTTAGTCTATTTTTGTTATTTCATATAAAAATTGTTTTAGTAAATAAAATTTCACGCATGTCTGACATTGCTTTAAAAGGAAAATCTCCCTACAAATATTTATTCTTAACGCTCATCTTGATTCTGCTCGACCAAGCAATCAAACTTTGGATGTATTATGATGTTTTACCGAATCATTACGGCGAGATTGACCTCATTCCCGATTTATTTAAGTTGCATTACGTAGAGAATAAAGGAATGGCTTTCGGAATGGAACTCGGTGGCGAATATGGTAAACTAATTCTTACTACCTTCCGTCTGGGTGCAATGGTAGGAATATGCTGGTATTTAGTACATTTGGCACAAAAAAATGCTCATTCGGGCTTGCTTTGGTCGATTGCCGCAGTTTTGGGTGGAGCCATCGGAAACGTAATTGATAGTACATTTTACGGCGTTTTCTTGAATAACGCCCCAATCGGCGTTTCAACTCCGTGGTTTCATGGACAAGTAATTGATATGTTTTATGCCTACGGACTTGACGGACAATATCCCGACTGGATTCCGTTTATTGGTGGAGATTTCAATACTACACCAATTTTTAATTTTGCCGATGCTTGTATCTTCTGCGGAGTTGTAAGTATTTTGGTTTTCCAACAAAGATTCTTTGAGTTTGACCAAGTACAAAAAGCAGCTACTGTTGAGGAAGAAGTAATTAATGATGAAATTTCAGGCGAAACTTTGGAAGAAACTTTAGAAGCAGAAGAAAAACTGAACGAAGAAATTAATGAAGAAGTGTCAGAAATTGTAGCAGAAGACCAACAATTCAGATTGACGACAGAAGAACCAACAAAAGATATTAGCGACGATAATTCGGAAGAAGGCAGTCGTCAGTAAACAGTTTATAATCAGCAATTTCTGAATATTTGATTATAAAATATTTTCACTGGTTTAATAGACGATTTATAAACTAAAAATCAATAAAATAATGACATTTTTATCAAGTCAAAACTATAAGTGGATAATAGTAGTATTATTTCTGGGCTTAATCGTTGTTCCTGCCCTAATACCTTCTCCAATGTTTAAGTCGATTGCCCTTGGTGTGTTTGGTGGTGGCTGTTTATTTTTTGAGCTACTTTCGCTCAGAAGCCTTGAAAAAAATGCAAAAAACTATCGCTCTGAATTTCGCCAGACGGTTTTACTTTTTGTTCTTACGGTAATGTTGCTGATAGTAAACTTAGTAATTTAGTGGTTGAATAATCTGCTAAGTTATTTAGATTTTACGTTTTAGATTAAATAGTGTTTGGATATTGAGACTTTCTCACAAACCAAACACTATTTATTTGCTGTCAGTATTCCTAATCCTAACCAATAATGCTATGAAAAAGCTGGCTATTATCATTTTTAGTTTAATCGAAACAATGGTTTTTGCTCAAAATGGTATGATGCAAAACACAAAAGATGCACTAAATTTGGGGGGATTGAGAGTCGGACAACACACATCGACCATGCTTTATGGTTTTGATACCCGCACTACCGAGGTTTTAGGCACTTATTACCTCGACCAAGATTGGACTTTGGCAACTGTCCGATTTTATCCAAGAACTATTTCTACGCCAAAAGGCACAATCAAATTAGATTCCCTGACCGATATACAGATAAAAGTTATTTTGTACGGAAATGAAGTGGAGTTTAATACCCCCGAAGGCATAAAAATTATTTCGGGTACGCTTATCAAAAGTTTTACTTTACAAAAGCAGAATCAACTTCCCAAAACCTACATAAGTACATTGGAATTTGTTGATAATTATGATAAAATTAAGCCAAGTTTCTTTGAAATATTGGTTGATGGTAAAATAAAACTGCTTGAATACACAAAGATAAATATTCAAAAACCTGACTACGTAGAAGCATTCAATACGGGCAGTAAAGACATTAAAATCACGAAAGACAAACAACTATTTATTACGCAAGGCAATGAAGTTTTGAAATTCAAACCTAATAAAAAGATTGTTTTGACACTAATGGCTGATAAAAGAACAGAAGTTGAAGCATTCATCAAACAAAATAATATTTTTATAAAAGACCGAGCCGATTTATTGAAAATTTTTAATTTTTATAATCAAATATAGCGTGCTGACAAGTTGAAAACTTGTCCTACATTCAAGCGAATCTTTTCACCAAATACCGCATCAATAGATTGAGTAAGATATTGACTACGAAGCCAATCGCAAAAGCTGCCGCAATCGGAAAATGAGGCAAAAATTGGGCTTGTAAATATAAAAATGAAGCAAAACCAATAAAGCCCGTCAGCATTCCTCTAAGTATAATCGAAGTGCCGTAAGCTCCTTGTGTATAATGCGTAAAAGCCGCCAAAATAGCCGTTATAATAGGAAACGGCGTCAAGATTCCGCTCCAAGTTGGCCCTAAGATTTGTGCCAAATAAGTTATTAAAGCCACAAAAACAGTAATAATGACCATACGTAGATAAATATCATACTTTAAAGTCTGTCCAGAACTTGCCTGCATTTCTAATCTTGGAAATACTTTAATTCCAATCAAACTCAATACTACTGCAATCGTAAACCACGTATTCAAATCTATAAAATTCTCGCAGGTTTTAAGCAAAACTGTCGTGGTAACGAAGCCACAATAAGCAAAGAATAAACTCACATACCACTTATATTTGATGGCCGAATAAATGTAAACAAAACAGAAAGCAAGCACACCCACAACCCCCATCATAATACCTTTCACGCTACTTACGGCAAAATCTACGCCTTGCTCAATCGTAAAAAACAGCATAATAGGGCCAGCAATCCACGGTAAACTGGCTATCATTCCTCCAACCAAATTCCCCCATTTTTTGCTGGCAACTGTTACGCCTCCAATTACCAGAGGCATCATAATAATTTTTATCAAAAGTGTATTCATAGCTTATTTCACCCCGCTCAAAACCCTCGGAATTGGCAGAATTTCAGTTTGGCGACCATCAATATATCGAAAGCC
>JBKBSS010000307.1:0-3809 GCA_046291385.1 Emticicia sp.
GATGTGTGCGTTCCACCAGTTACGTTTTCGGAAAAAGTCCAATAAATCATGCGGTTTTTCTGAAAATTCGGGTCGAGCGTAATGCCCAATAAACCGCCTTGTCCGTCAGAATTTACGGCTGGAGCTCCAGTAATTGGCTTGCTTAATTCGCCACTTGCTTTTACGATTCTCATCACTCCGCTTTTTTCGGTAATGATTAATCTACCATCGGGCAAACCTTTTACGCCCCACGGCGAAGTAAGCCCTTCGGTTAAAACCTTAGCTTCGTAAGGTGTTTGCGTTTTTACTGCACCTACACGAGTTTGGCCCTGAAATGCCGACGGATAAGTAGAATTTGGAGCTTTCGTTTCTACCGAAGTGCTTGCACTTTGGGCACACGAAGCGTAAGTAAGCGTACTAAACGCCAATGAAAATAAAATATGTTTTTGCATTTAATTATTGTTTTTACGTTAAAAATACTACTTTTTATGCCAAAATACTATTAATTTCTTGTAATTCTGCTTCACTAAACGAGGTGTTTTTTAGACTTTGAAGCGAATCTGTGAGTTGTTCTGGCTTGCTTACACCCAAAATAACCGACGTAATGCGTGGGTCTTTCAGAATCCAAGACAAAGCCATTTGTGCTAAATTTTGTCCACGACTCACCGCCACATCATTGAGTTTGATTACTTTATTTACGTTTTCTTCCGTGATTCGGCCTTCTTCAATCGCACCGTTGCCACGACCCGAAGCGGCTCTCGAATCGGCAGGAATACCTTTGATGTATTTGTTTGATAACAAACCTTGTGCCAATGGCGAAAACGCTACGCAACCCGCACCGTTTGCTTCCAAAACATCGAGCAAACCACCTTCTACCCAACGCTCGAACATCGAATATTTTGCTTGGTGAATGATGCACGGCGTACCTAATTCTTTCAAAATCTTTGCAGCTTTTTCGGTATCGGCCGCATTATAATTTGAGATTCCTACGTACAACGCTTTTCCTTGACGAACGATAAGGTCAAGTGCCGACATTGTTTCTTCTAAAGGAGTTTCGGGGTCTGGTCGGTGATGATAAAAAATATCAACGTAATCTAAACCCATTCGCTTTAAGCTTTGGTCTAAACTCGAAACCAAGTACTTTTTAGAACCCCACTCGCCATACGGGCCTTCCCACATGTAATAGCCAGCTTTGGTCGTAATTACCAATTCATCTCGATAAGGTTTCAAATCTTTCTTAAAAACCTGCCCGAAAGTTTCTTCGGCCGAACCCGCTGGTGGGCCATAATTATTGGCTAAGTCGATGTGCGTAACGCCGCTATCAAAAGCCAGTTTTAAGATTGTGCGGGCATTTTCAAAATTATCAATACCGCCGAAATTATGCCAAAGCCCCAACGAAAGTGCAGGAAGCTTTAGCCCACTTTTGCCACAACGACGGTATTCCATGTCTTGGTATCGCTGCGGAGATGCTGTATAATTCATAGAATTGTAGGGTTTTGTTCTGATTGCTGTACATTAGACAAAAGACAAGAGATTTTAGACCGTAAAAAATATTCAATTCAGAGTAATAATACTCTTTTGTCTCTTGTCTCGCTTCTTTTTTCCAGCAATCAGGGTTTTTGTTTGTAAAATTGCTTAGAAAATTAATTTTTTACACGAAAAACATTAAAATCGAACAAAAAAAGCATTGCCCGAAATTGAACAATGCTTCTTTTTAATCGACAAAAATATTATTTATACATTACTTTCTTCACTGCATCAACCGTACGTTTTACGTTTGGCAACGTAGCTTCGATGAGTGTTGGAGCGTAGTGAAGTGGAATATCCATGTTGTTTACACGAATCACAGGAGCATCCAAATAATCAAACGCATAACGTTGTAAGTGATAAGTAATTTCTGACGAAATGGCGGCTAAAGGCCAGGCTTCTTCCACTACTACACAACGATTTGTTTTCTTAACTGAATTGATAACAGTTGCATAATCAATCGGACGAACAGTACGTAAGTCGATTAACTCAACACTAATTCCATCTTTTTCTAATTCGGCAATGGCAGGAAGAACAACTCTTGGAATCATTTTTCCGAACGAAACGATTGTTACGTTTGAACCTTCTTTTATTACATTAGCTTTACCCAATGGAATGATATATTCGCCTTCTGGCACTTCACCTTTATCGCCATACATTTGCTCCGACTCCATGAAAATAGTCGGGTCATTGTCACGAATTGAGGCTTTCAATAAACCTTTTGCTTCGTAAGGACTACTTGGCACTACTACTTTTAAACCTGGGGTATTGGCAAACCAATTTTCAAAATTTTGTGAGTGTTGAGCTCCTAACTGACCAGCGTTTCCTGTTGGCCCACGAAATACGATTGGGCAAGAATACTGACCTGCCGACATCGACATAAATTTAGCAGCCGAGTTGATGATTTGGTCAATGGCTACCAAAGAAAAATTAAAAGTCATAAATTCGATGATTGGACGCAAGCCATTTACGGCCGCCCCAACTCCGATTCCACCGAAACCCAATTCGGCGATTGGTGTGTCGATAACTCGTTTTGCTCCGAATTCATCCAACATCCCTTGACTTACTTTATAAGCACCGTTGTATTCGGCTACTTCTTCGCCCATCAAGAAAACGTTTTCATCACGACGCATTTCTTCCGATAAGGCTTCACGTAGGGCTTCTCTAAATTGTATCTCTCTCATTTTTATGCTTAGAATTTTGCAACTTGCGGATGTAAAATTAGTACATCTACGTCTAAACTCAAAATAATTATTACTGTATTAAAAATTGTGCAACACTCTTTTTTTAACACTAAGAGACTTAGTTTCACTTAGAAAACACTTAGACTCTTAGTGAAACCTTTGTGTTCTTAGTGCCTTAGTGGTAAAAAATGAATTTTATCTAAAATTTACAAAAAAGAAAAGCGTCAGTTTTTCAACCGACGCTTCATCTTTTACTTGTAAATAGTCATTATTTCACATCGTTAGCACTAATAGGATTTCCCTGTAAAGGTGGCTTAAACATATCAAGGTCATAGAACAAATAAGCCAATTTTATTACACCACGGGCATACGGCTTTAAAGTTCCTTCTTTTGTTTTTTCAAAAACCTCCTTTACTTGTATCAAATATGTATCTTCATTTTTGGCTATTGCCGCCAAATACGCTATCGAACCACTACCAAAAATAGTCTGATTGGCTACTTTTTTGCCATCTCTTACCAGAGAAATATCAAACTCTTGTACTACGAGTTGTCTTTTTTCTTTTCGGTCTTGTTCATAAAATGGGAATGTTTTTAACGATAATTCTGTATCTTTTCGGCCAAAAGCCAAGTTTGAGGGAGCAATTTTACCATTAATCAAGCACTGTACTTTAATAATTTTCTTTTTTTCTTGCAAATTTCCTGCTACATCTGTTGTATTTTGGGCGAAAGTTATCACCGATGTTAGACTCAAAGCAATAGCCATTACTTTGAATCTGAGTTTGGAAAAATTTATCATTTTACAGCAATATTATTAGTTGAAGCTAAAAGTTGAATATTTGTGTTTGAATGATTTAGTGAAAATTTTATTTTTACTAAGCGGTATCAAAAGACGTGCCAAATCATTTTATTGAATATTATTGCGTATTTTG
This sequence comes from Emticicia sp., assembly GCA_046291385.1. Classification (GTDB taxonomy): domain Bacteria; phylum Bacteroidota; class Bacteroidia; order Cytophagales; family Spirosomataceae; genus Emticicia. The sequence continues at coordinate 3,620 of JBKBSS010000307.1, forward strand.
GGCATAAAACCTTACCACAGGTCGAATTGAAAAAGTACTCAAGAATTCAGACTAAAGTCTTATTTTTATTTCTAACAAAAAAATCATCCCGATGTTTGCGGGATGATTTTAACAAAACTCAATACAGAACGATGTTCATTATAGGAAACTGTCCGGATTTTACTCGGGCGGTTTCTTTTTCCGTTGTCAT
>JBKBSS010000030.1:0-15837 GCA_046291385.1 Emticicia sp.
TTCGCCGCAGCGACGGTTCGCCGCAGCGACGGTTCGCCGCAGCGACGGTTCGCCGCAGCGACGGTTCGCCGCAGCGATAAATTTGACATAAAACGAGCCTGTTAAATTCATGAAAAGTATTTTTTATACCCCAAAAGGTATATATTTGTACAATTATCTATAATTATACCCGATAAGGTATGAAAAAAACATCTTCAATTTCTCAATTCATTAAAGAAAAGCGTAAGAATTTAAAAATCACGCAAGAAAAACTTGCCTTTAAAGCAGGCGTTGGGCTTCGTTTTGTGCGTGAACTGGAGCAAGGAAAAACTACACTGAAACTTGATAAAGTCAATCAAGTGCTTGATTTGTTTGGTTCTGAACTTGGGGTAATCAGAAAGGAGGTAGCTGATGAATAGAATTGGAAAAGTATTTTATCAAACTGACTTTGCTGGACTGATTTCAGAAGATGAAAATGGCTATCATTTTCAATACGATGCCGCATATTTAAGCAAGGAAAATGCACAGCCTGTTAGTCTGACTATGCCTTTACAATCGAAGCCGTTTTACAGTAATGTTCTATTTCCATTTTTTGATGGACTAATTCCAGAAGGCTGGCTCATGGATATTGCGATTCAAAACTGGAAACTTAATCCTCGTGACCGAATGGGATTATTATTATCAGTATGCAAAGATTGTATTGGAGCAGTGAGTATTGTCGCTGAAAACCAAGAATTTATATGACCCGATGTTTATACTGTTATCAAGAGATTTCAGGTGAAACACCGACCGACGGTGAAGCCGATTTTCATCCAAAATGCTCAAAAAAGATTTTTGGGCTTAATAAACCGCCTGTCTTGTCTTTTGGTAAAAATGAACTAAAAGAAATTGCCCAACAATTCATCATCAGAAGTGTAACTATAACTGGTGTTCAACCAAAACTTTCGTTGGCTATTGAGAAAATTGATGCTCAAAACAGCCGCCTAACTATTGTTGGACTTTGGGGTAATTTTATTTTAAAACCTCCTACTGAGCAATTCTCAAATTTGCCCGAAAATGAAGATTTGACAATGAAATTAGCAAGTATTTGTGGTATTCTTACAGCGGAGCATACACTTATTCGCTTACAATCTGGTGAATTAGCTTATCTGACCAAAAGATTTGACAGAACTAAAAACAGCAAAATTCATGTAGAAGACCTTTGCCAATTGACTGAAACTTTGACCGAACATAAATACCGTTCTTCAATGGAAAAGACTGGTAAAGCTATCCGCAAATTTTCTACGAATTCAGGTTTCGATGTTTTAGTTTTTTTTGAATTGACTATTTTTTGTTTTCTGACAGGCAATGCCGATATGCACCTCAAAAATTTCTCATTGATGAGAATAGAAAATGGGAACATTTCTTTTGCACCAGCGTATGATTTGCTCTCAACAAAACTTGCTATGCCCGAAGATAATGAACAAATGGCTTTGACAATCAATGGCAAGAAAAACCGCCTAAAAAAACATGACTTCGATAAGTTAGCCGAATCTTTAGCAATTAATCCTATAACTTCTGAACGAGTTTATAATAAATTTCAGAAGCAAATTATACCGATAAAAAACATGATTTCAGAAAGTTTTTTGAGTGAAGAAATGAAAATGCAATACATTGATTTAATCGAAGAACGACTTGATATACTGATGTCCAAAAAATAAGGATTCATCAATTTCCGATTTAAAATCAAATTATTTCTGACAATTTTGTAAAATAAGAATATTTTTCAAAATATTTTATAACACACTGATAAACCTTGTCCTAAAATCGGGGTACATTATATCCAGACCACCAAAGAAGTTTAAATCAATAAAATTATTTTGATAAAAAGTCTTTATCCAAAACACCTTTTACTAATTTTGACCAAATTTTGTAGCCATTTTCATTAAAATGTAATTTGTCATTGATATATAAATCAGGCTGATATTTACCATCTTTACTCAATAGTTGCGGCATCGTTTCGATAAAATGCAGATTCGGTGTATTTTGGCAGTAGTTCTTAAACAATTCGTTTGCTTCTTCGATTTTATTTTGTACCGCCCAGCGTCGCTCATTTGGTGAAATAGCAATGTAATAAATTGGCGTGTCAGGGCTTTTCTGATGAACTTTTTGTACTAAATATTTGAAAGTCTCCAGTACTTGCACTGGGGTTTTATCCTGATTTCCTGCTGTAATATCGTTGCTTCCCGAGTAAAACACAATGGCTTTGAATGGGTGATTAACCATGATGCGGTCTATATAATACGCCATTTCAACAATATTTGACCCTCCAAAGCCTCGGTGAATAATTTCGTGAGGGGCTAAATCTTGTTTAATAGTTTTCCATAAACGAATATATGAACTTCCAGTAACCAAAATCGCATTTGATGAATAAGATTCAGTTTTATCCAGCTTTTCAAATTCCTGAATTTCCTTTTCAAATCTCAAAATACCTACCGAATTCTTAGCCTTATTCAATCGAATATACAACCATAGTGCTATTTCGTCTAAAGCCTGTTTTTGTTTGTTTTTATCATTATCCAGGGTATGTCCAGCGTTATCAAAAAGTTTTAAACCCGTCGGGATTCCCAAAGACAATGCTCTATGAAACAAAATGGAGCTACCATACTTGAAGCCATGATAGGCGAATGACGAATCGAACGGAACGGTTTTGTCGGCAGTACCATGCACGCTGAAAAGTGGCACATCACCAGAATTTATCCAACGATAATCAATCATTGCTCCCCAACAATTAATCACGGCATTTACTTTTGAAGAATAGCCCTCGTTCCCACTTTTTCCTTCCAAGCTACCCAGTTTTGACGTATTTATATGTGCAGGCACCTCATTTTGGTCTAAATATGCCAAGTGCATTGCCACTTTCGACCCAGCCGAACCACCCATTATAAAGATTTTTGATGTGTCAATACCATATTTTTCGGCATTTTTTCTGAAAAAACGAATGGCTGCTTTGGCATCTTGCACACCTCTGTACATCGCCTCAAAATACGATGTATCGTTCTTAGGTTTTTCGATTCCTAAACGATAATTGATGGAACTACTCACATAGCCTCGTTTTGCTAAACCAGTACAAAATAAGGTCGGGTAGCCACTGCTCTTATCGCCATTGACAAATCCACCTCCGTGAATAAATAAAATCAAAGGTCGCTTTTTGAGCGTATCAGTATTGGGCGAGTAAATGTCTAAAAATAACTTTTCTGACTCATTATTTATATTTTTTGCCTCGCCATATTGAACATTTTTCAAGGAATCAATAGAACTAAAAACCTCATTTTTAAAACGTTGAGTATCTTGTGCCGATAAAAAATAAGATGATAAAAAGAGGAAACAAATGCCGAAAAGTTTATTCATTTTAAGGTAGTTATTGCATTAAAAGTACGAAATTGGGTATCATTTTAATCACTTATCAAAGTATTTTATCAATTCATATTTATTGATATTTAGTACTTTCATCTTTTCCAACAAAGGCAAATACGGCGTGTATTGATAACTGACGATTCCTTTGTTAGAATCTCGGTTCGACTCATCGGCTGAGAGGTCGGTCGGGTCATTATCTTGATAGCGAAACCAGTGCCAACCTACGCAATTTGGGGCTTTCAGCAATTCCATACAGAAATTTTGGTAGTGAATTCCTCGGTCGGTTTGTGTTTTCACTAACCAACCAGCCCCAGTTTTGTTTTCCATGCCCGAATCTTCGGCTTTTGTATAAAATTCCGTAATGAAAAACGGACGATTACACCAAGTAGCCCATTGGCTGAGGTGCTTGGTTTCTGGCTGCCAGTAACCGTAATAATTGATTGAAACGATATCAAGATATTTTTCGGCCGATTTCAGAATAGCTTGTACATTTTTAGCTGAACTATGCAAACGACTTCCAAGATAAAGGTGATTGGGGTCGTATTTCTTTAAGGCAGCCTTGATTTCGCCGTAGTAAATATCTGCAACATAACCCAGAAATACCTCTTTTTGTCCTTTGGTTAATTTATTTTTATCAAACCCATTTTCACTTGACCATTTTTCGAGAGCCAACACATCTGCTGAGTTTTTATCAGTCTTGGCTAAAATCTTGTTAAGTAAATCATTTGTAAATGTAAGTTCATTGTCTGAAAAATGCCCCAAAAGATTTTTATCGGATGCTGTAGCCGACACCATTTTTTTTGCGTGTTCATCACAAAATAGTTTAAAACTTGGCTCAAAAACCAAGGATAAACTATTTTCTTTCTCCGCTCCTGTTTTCTTCTTTCTTTTTGAAAATTCTCCCAAAAAACTCAACATTGTCGTATAAACAATTGGATTTTCGGGGTGTAAAACATTGTATTTTTGAATCAATTCCACTTCTGACCAAGAACCAATAGCATTAAAGCCAGCATCTTTTATAAGTTTATCGGTTTGTACCAGCCATTCTTCGGGCGTACCAAATTTAGCTTTCAGAGAAAGTTCATTATTGGGAGATTTTCCCATTCGGACACTATTGACGGCAGTCGTCACATAATAATGCCCTTCGGGGTCGATTATCCACCAACGATTTTCTATCTTTTCGGTTCTGAAAAAACCAGTAACCTTCGCTTTAGTTGATAAATCTCCACCATATCTATCAACTTTTGCTATCTTGATTGGTGAAAAATTGGGAAGCATTTCTACTGTTTCACTGGGAAAAGATTTCCAATCAGAGATAACTATATTACGGAGGCTATCTCTCCCCCAAGTTTTGGCTTGGATGCTTATGCTTTCGTTTACACTTTTCTGAGCAACTACACTCATAAAGTTTACAAGCACAAGAGCAACCACTGAACTAAGAATTCGTAAATAATTCATAAAATATCATAGAAAATGAAGTGTATTTGCCAAAATATATTTTGCAATACAAATCTTCGTCGAGATAAATCCTGACGAAGATTTGTATTTTTTAAATTTTAATACCCTGGGTTTTGAGGCATTGGTTTTGTTAGATTAGCATCAATTACAGTTTGGGGAATTGGTAAAATCGTATCTCGCAGAGCTATCAATGACCCAGCATTGATATTATACTTTTTGGTTCGTTCAAACCATTTTTTGGTTCTGGTCAAGGTATATCTTCGGTGTTCCTCTGTCAATAATTCTCTTGAACGTTCATCCAAAATAAAATCAAGCGTTACATCGGCTGCCGCTATTGGAGTGGCTTTTGCTCTACTTCTTAAAGCATTGATTGTAGTAGCCGCTTCCGCTTTTTCGCCTAATTTGAATTGAGCTTCGGCCAACAAAAGATAGGTTTCGGCCAAACGTAAGTAGATAATATCATTGAAATTGCTCGACTGTTGTAAATCTGAGGGTATAGCAGGAGCCCAATCCCATTTACGAGTATTTGGCCATGCTTGGGCAGTAGTGGCGTTGGTTAGCGGTTCGTTGCCCGTAATGTTTAGTTTTACTACATCGCCCAATTTTGCACCAGTTGGTAAAGATGCTGGATTATTCATCGTCCACGAAAGTCTCAAGGCAAACTCCGACCCTCTTTCGTCAGTTGGGCCATAAACCGAAAGTGCGTATTTGGTAATGCCAAATCGGCCAATTCCACGTCCGCCATTTTCGACCGAAAATGTAATAGGCATACGCCCTCCAACCGAGATTCTTTCATAACGATTGACCCACCAACGTCGCATAATACAATTTTCGCCACCTGCTGATAAGTATTCATTTTGTAAAACAAACAAAGCTTCAGTATTACCTTCGCTTCTATTTGAATTTCCATCAATAAACATATCGGTGAATGGTGTTCCTGGTAAAGTCCTATTTACTCCATAACGAGCTGTCACTAATTTATACAAACCATTACTCACAAGCGACTGGGCTTTTTGCTTGGCTTTTGCATTATCACCAATCGTTAAATACAATTCGGCCAAATAATGGGTAGCAACGGCTCTCGAAAATCTTGCAGCATTAGGGGGTGTTTCGGCTAAATTCGTTTCGGCGTATAATAAATCGTCTTCCATTGCTTTTCTAACTGTTGCCACTGGCGTGCGTTCCCAGTCGGTTTTTATCGAGTTTCCAGTAGATTCGGTCAAATTGAGTGGTACATCACCAAACATAAAAGTTAGATGACGGTAAGCCCAGGCTCTTACGAGTTTTGCTTCGCCAACAATTTGCTTTTTCTCCGTTTCAGTCCATTTAATTGATGGATTCTCGGCCCTGTCAATAATCGTATTTGCGGCATTGATAGTTTGGTAAAGCCATTGCCATACATTGCTAATATAAGGCACGGCAGGGTTTAAAGTAACGCCAAAAGTATTAAAAACACGCTCGGGTTGCTGCCCACCCGCTGGAAATGGACTATACGCATTATCTACTCCTATGAATGCGGGAGTAATATACATATCGTTGGTAGTATTTGTGCTTGGACCACCATCAATTCCCCCTCTTTCTCGACGTACTAAATTGTATAAACCGTACAATCCCGCTTCAAAACCTGCTTTATTGACATATAGATTCTCAGGGGCAATGATATTTACAGGTTCTTCAACCAAAAAATCATCTTTACAGCCCGTTGTTCCAAAACTGATTAGTAAAGTGAGTATAAAAAGTTTTATGATATTTTTCATTATTTTAAATTTTAAAAGAGTGACCATTACTTGATTAAATTACAAACCGAAGTTCATTCCAAAAATAAATTCACGTTGCAAAGGCACGTCTAATTGATTATTGATTTCGGGGTCAAGTCCTGTATATTTAGTAAAGGTTGCTAAGTTTCGACCAGTAACGTATAATTTTAACTTATTCAATTTCAAACGATTAAGTATTGAACTTGGCACTTGATAAGCCAACGAAACGTCTTTCAAGCGGGCAAAACTGGCATCTTCGTAGAAACGCACATTGAAAGTATTTGCCAAAGCATCATTGGCAAAGTGTGTTCCTGAAGTATTCGTTGGCGACCACCAATCTTTTTTGGTTGTATTTCTGCGAACATCGCCAAAGACATCATCTTGTTCCAGTGGGTTTTCTTTGGTTACGCCCCATAGACCATTGATGAAAACCATCAAACTAAATCCTTTATAAGTGAAGGTGTTTGATAATCCATAGACCAATTTTGGGTCGCTGTAACCCAAGATAGTTCTATCAAGAGTAGTACTTACTTTTTTATCTCCGTCCACATCAACTACTTTTACGTAGCCAAGCTTACTCGTTGGTTGAGCAGAAGCATCAATTTCGCCTTGTGAAGTAAAAATACCGCCGTTTTGTAGGCCGTAAATAGTCCGAATTGGTTTTCCGATAAACCATCCATTGGCTACATCATCACGACCATCGCCGTAGAGGTCAACAATCCTGTTTTTATTGTGCGAAAGATTAAGATTGGTTGTCCACTTAAAATCATGGGCGTTATAATTGACCGAAGTAATACCTAACTCAATACCACGATTGGCGGTTTTACCGATATTTTGTAAAATTCTGTCGAAACCTTGTACTGATGAAATAATACGATTGAGCAATAAATCTTGGGTTTTGCCCGAATAAACATCTAATGAGCCTTGAATGCGATTGTTGAAGAAACCAAAGTCAAGACCGATTGTTCGGGAAGTTGTTGACTCCCAACCTAATTTTTCATTAGCTAACTTATTGGGTAGATAGCCCGTCAAAACGGTTGTACCATTTAAGTATTGACGAGTTGCCAAAGTTGCCAAAGACTGATAACTTGCCACTGCCTGATTGCCATTTACCCCATAAGAACCTCTTAATTTTAAGTTGCTCACAAACTTTATGTTTTGCATGAAAGCTTCTTTCGAGATATTCCAACCCAAAGCTACCGAAGGAAAAGTTCCGTATTTAGAATTTGCTCCAAAACCTGAGAATCCATCACGTCGGGTTGTCAATGTCAATAAATAACGGCTATCATAACTATAATTGATACGCCCCATTTGCGAAACTAAATTTTGCTTATAGTTTTCGTGCGAGGGCGTAAGCAACGTTGCGGCATTCATTTGATAATTTGTCAATACATCATTCGGGAAGCCAACACCTCTGAGTTGGTCACGGTCATAATCTTGACTCTGCGAACTATACAAAGCCGTAATATTGATGCTATGTTTGCCAAAATCTTTTATATAAGAAACAATATTTTCAGTCGTAAAACTTCTCGCTATTGAACTAAAATTGGTAGCACTACCTTTGTTTTCAAAGCCAACTGCCGTACCTATTCCATAATAGGTTTTCCGAAGATTATTGTCATATTCCACCCCAGTATTTAATTTATATGAAAGTCCTTTCAAGAAAGGAAAATCTATCTTGACATTGTTTGCACTAAATACTCGATAGCCGTTGTCTCTATTAGTAGCCACTGTTTCTCCGAGAGGATTGCCCGATGTATTATATTCTGGCCAAGCATAAACCGTTGGTGTACCGTCTGCGTTGAAAGCCGTCGTTAATGGATTCATCACGTTTGCCCCAAATTGTCCTGCAAAATCGGCGGAGCGACCGCTACGGTCTTGGAACGAAAATTGCGTAGATGAGCCTATCGTAAGCCATGGCGTAACTTTAACATCAATATTAGGACGAATCGAGTATCTTTTAAATTGGTCATTAACGGCAATTCCTTGTACGTCGAGGTACGTTCCGCCTAAGTAAAACGAAATTTTATCAGTGCCACCCGCAATAGACAATGTATGCTGCGACCTCGTACCTTGTTGAGTAGCCAAATCGTACCAATCGACCGCTTTTCCTGCATCATAAATGGCTTGTTCTGAAGGAGTTATCGAATTAGCAGGAATATTTAATCTACTTTTCTTAAAATCATAAAACTCAGCACCAGTCATTAGATTTGGTTTATTGGCAATATTCTGAACGCCATAAAAACCATCATACGTAATATTCAATTTGCCCTTTTTGCCTTGTTTTGAGGTAACTAATATTACACCATTTGAAGCCCTTGCTCCATAAATAGCAGCCGCTGAAGCGTCTTTCAATACTTCAATTGATTCTACATCATTTGGGTTTATTTCAGAAATTCCACCCGTGTAAGGAATTCCATCCCAAATAATCAACGGGCTTGTACTGGCACTGATTGAATTACGGCCTCTTATCAAAATAGAATTATCATTTCCTTCTGCTCCTCCGCTATTAGTATTGATTTGTAATCCAGGAATTGCTCCCTGCAACGCTTGAGCTATGTTTGTATTAGGAAGTTGTTCCAATCGTTCTCTCGAAACCGAAGCTACCGAGCCAGTTACATCACTTTTTTTCTGTGTTCCATAACCAACCACAACAACTTCATCGAGAGCTTTTGTATCAATTTTCAGACTAATATTGATATTTGTCTGATTACCTATTATCAATTCTTGTTGCTCATAACCCACAAAGCTGAAAACCAAAATAGCTTTTTCGTTCGGAATAGTCAGTTTAAAATCACCGTTTCCGTCAGTCACTGTGCCATTGGACGTGCCTTTGATGCTCACACTTACACCAGGCAAAACTTCTTTGGTGCCTAAATCAGTTACTTTGCCAGAGATTGTCTTTTCAATAACTATACTTTTTTGAGTAGTTTGAATCGTTGAAATTCCAGCAGTTATGCTCTTTTCGGTATTTTGAGCGTGTAGGGTTGTAAGGTTTAGAACTGTATTTTCTTGAAATCGGGCATCAGCCTCGGCCGTTTTCTTGCTTTTCTTTTCGTTCATCACCAAAAAAGTCCCATCTTTTACTTTCTTAAATCGTAAGCCAAATGGGCCTAAAATATTTTCCAAATTACGCTCAATTTTAGAATCAAAGTTCAACGAGTTGCTCGGTACTGATAGACCCATAACTACTTTGTCTTCAAATAAAATATCAATTTTATAATGCAACTTCAGGTTACTAAGAGCGTCTTTGAGAGAAATTATTGTTGATTTCTCCGAACGGGGAACTTGCTGTTTGGCATAAGCCATCATCTGAGCCATGCTGGTGTTTTGCCAAATAAATAGCATCGTCAGCATAAAAAAAGTCTTGCAGACTAAAGGTAGTTTTTGTTGCATAATTATAGTAAAATAAGTGGTTGGGTTATTCAAAAAACGTAACATTATTATTTTGTCGATTGTAATTTATTTCTAACAATTCGGCGATGACCTGAAGGAGTTCGTCGGCATTTTCGGCGTGAAAAGTGCCACTAATGGTTCTTTTTGCTAAAAAATCCTCTCTAAAGCCGATAGTCAAACCAAAGTTTTCTTCAATCATAGTTGCTACTTCTTGTAGCGATGTTTCATCAAAAACAAAACGCTGTTCTTTCCAAGCCGAAAAAATTTGTGGCTGAGGTACTTCTTTCAAATTAAGATGACCTTTTTGGTCTATTATTACCAAATCTCCAGGTTTCATCGTTATTTTTTTTGCTACTTTGCCATCTTTATAACTAAGTTGGATTTTTCCTTTGTTTAGCACCACTTTTGTATCTTTCTGGCGTGCATTTACGTTGAACTCTGTTCCTAATACTTCTATTTCAAAATTTTTGTGGGTTTTTACAATAAATCTCTTGTTGTCGATGGTGTGTTTCACCGAAAAATTTGCTTCACCAGTCAATAATACTTCACGTATTGTGTTTCCAAAGCCAAAACGTGGCACTTTTAAAGAAGAATTAGCATTGAGTGTAATTTGACTTCCATCAGCAAGTTCAATTTTTTCAATTTCTCCAAAAGCTGTTTGATAGTTTTGATAAAGAATATAATTTTTAACCAAAAATAATCCAATGGAAATGAAAACTGTGATTGCAGCAGCAACAGCCAACCATGTACGGTTTTTATTGAAATAGTTGGGTGAAGTTTGCTTGTTGGCTACTGAAAATATTTGCTCAGACTGTTCAATTTTTAGCAGTGATTTTTCAAGAGCAGCATCTACATCGGGTAATATCTGAATAAACTGATTTTCCCATTCATCGAGCCATTCATAATACAATTCCTTATTGCTTGGCTCTTGTATCCAAGCTTCGATTAATTTCTTTTGCAGGGGGGTAGCTCGACCCGCAAAATTTTCAAATAATATATTTTTATTGACTGATTTGTTCATTTGAATTTTGGTTAAAAGAATTTGATGGAGTTGTAATGAAACCTTTTTTGAGTAAGGCTTAATTAATATCCATTGAGTGAATTTCGCATCTGAGCAAGGGCTTTCATGATATGAGCTTCGACGGTTTTTAATGCAATTTCTAACTCATCGGCTATTTCTCGATTTTTTTTATTCTCAAAACGACTCATCAAAAATACCCGTTGACATTGGGGAGGCAGTGCGGTTATACTACTTTCAACTTTCTGAAAAAGCTCATCAAATTGTAGCATTGTTTGGGGGGTTTCTTCAAATACATGATACTGATTATTCTCAGGAATCGTATCAATATCTACATCTTTTTTAAACTCCCATTGTAGGTAATTGAAAGCCCGATTTCGTACAGAGGCATATAGGTATGCTCTAAAAGATGTATTTATTTTATCATAAACCTTGTTCTTCCATAAAACTAAAAATACATCACCAACAATATCTTCGGCAACTTCTTTTGAATATACAAATCTGACCGCATGACTACACAAAGCACGATAATACCTCCGAAATAGTAATTCGTACCCCTTCCGTGGGTTATCCTTGAAAGTCTCACGAATAAAAACTTCAGAATCCAACGTTTTATTTTCGTCAGTTTCATCGTTTACTATTCGCAACTCCGTTTCAATATCTTTGGGTTGTTGTTTTAGTCTCTTAGTCATGGTTTATTTGCCTCTCTATTTATTCAGACAAGAATTACTAAATTTACCCTTAGTTCTGTACAAAAAAATATTATTTTTTTTATACAATTCTGATGCAGGTGATTATTATAAATGACAATATTTTATTTGAATTTAGGGCTTCCACGCCAAAATCACCAAACTGCGTTAGGAGTTAAATATCGACGGTCGGTCGCTGCCGTGGAACATAAGTATCAAACACTATTTGAGTGCCGAAGCCCTGTTTAATTCATTCTTTCACTTACGTTTGCTACTTCTCTGCCAACATAAAATATTCATAACTATCTGATAATCAATTATATACAGACAAAAAACGTTTGCCGCAAAACGTTTGCCGCAAAACGTTTGCCGCAAAACGTTTGCCGCAAAAGTACTCAGCAACGAGTTTTTTTTATCCCCTTTACTTCTTCTTATTTCACCGACCTTTCTGTTTTTCGTAGAAACAAATGCACACAATGAGCAATTACGATTGACACAACAATAAATTTCTTATAAAAACATAGCTTTTTAAATACTGTATATCGATGGAATGACTTTTTAATCTTTCTTCACACAAGTCTAACTTTGAATCTTAAAAGAATATTTTTATGGAAAATACACGAAAAATCAGCCGAAAGGCTGTCATAGTTATAGCGGTAATTTCGCTTGCACTCACCTCGGTTTATGGAATTGTTAACCATAATCGGGCAACTGAATTATCAGAAAACCATGTAAACATCACAAAAAAGACCGATTCGTTGATGATAATTAAAGAAAAATTAGAGTTTGAAATTGATGACCTTGCTAAAGAACTCGAAGCAGAGGTGAGTATAAACAAAAATCTGGTTATTACGGTAGAAAAAATAAATACGCAACTGAGCGAAAAAGAGCAAAAACTCAAACGTCTAAAAGATGAAATAGACAATGCCAATAAGAAAAACTTATCAAATCAAGACCAAATGGTTTTATTGAATACTCAAATCCAAGAATTGACAACTTTGAGGGAAACGATGGAGCAAAATTTGATAAGTATCCAAGATGAATTTACGGCTTTGACCAACGAAAATAAAGCCTTGAAGACCCAAACAGAAGAATTGACGGTTCGCAATAAAACTTTGTCGTCGGATATTCAGAATCTCAATAAAGATATGGACGTCTTGAAGTTTGAATCTCCTGCCGATAATTTCCGAATCGAATTATTGAAACCCAACACCAAACTGACTGCCAAAGCAAAAAAGGTGCGAACTTTGAAAGTTACTTTCCAGATTCCGCAACGTTTGCGTAGAAATAAAACTGAAAAAGAAATGCTTTATCTGACGATTTTGGATGTAAACAAAAATCCAGTGAAAGGTGTGCAGAAAGAGTTAAAAATTAAAGACAGTGATAAAATTGCTCCAATTGCGGTTCATGCAATGAAGGAAGTGACTTTTACGGGTACAAATTCAAATGTAGTATCGTTTATGTTCGATTTACCAGAAAAACTCTCGGCTGGAACTTACAGCGTTAGCGTATATAGCGATTCTGACTACTTAGGTACAACTGAGTTTTCGGTCAAAAAAAGCTTTTTATTCTTCTAAAATCAGTATCATATATTTAGTTAAAATCAAAAAGGTGAGGCCTAATGCTCTCACCTTTTTTTTAATTTCATACCAATTCTACATGGTTGGAATATGTCCATAAAAGAAAAAAAACTTACAAATCGAATATTTTCATTTTGTTATAAAGTGTTTTTCGGTCAATGCCCAAAAGTTCGGCAGCTTTGCTTTTATTGAACTTCGTTTTTTTCAGCACATCCAGAATCAACTCATATTCGGCTTCGGTACTTGCTTTTTTAAGATTGGGTTTCAAAGGTTCGCTTACATATTGAGGCTGTGGACTTGGCTGCTGATACATTGGTTGATAAAAATTTACAGGCTGAACAGGTTCAGAAAATGATTTTTCGGGCATCGGCTCATCAAACGACAATATTTTTGCGTGATTGATAATCTCAAACGGCAGTACGGTTGTATCAATCAAATTACTATCAGCCAATAACGTTGCTCGTTTTATGACATTTCGCATTTCTCTCAGATTGCCATACCAAGCATAATTCATAAAAATAGTCATTACTTCGGGCGTAAATCCCTCAATATTTTTGTCCAGTTCGGCATTGGTTTTATCCAAAAAGAATTGAGCAAAATACGGAATATCATACTTTCTATCACGGAGTGGCGGCAAATCAATGCTAAATTCATTGAAACGATGAAATAAATCTTCTCTAAACTTTCCTTTACGAGCCGAGTCCATTAGGCGTTCGTTGGATGCCACAATAATTCTGACATCAACGTCAATTTCTTTGCTACCTCCTACCCTTCTGAATTTTCGTTCTTGCACAACCCTCAGCAGCGAAACCTGCACATCGTAAGGCAAATTGGATACTTCGTCCAGAAAAAGTGTGCCGCCATTGGCCATTTCAAAATGTCCGATTTTTTGGTTCATTGCTCCCGTAAAAGAGCCTTTTTCGTGGCCATAAAGCTCACTGGCGGCCAATTCTTTCGAGATTGCCCCGCAATCCATTGCCACAAAAGGAGCATTGGCTCGTTTGCTTCGCTGATGAATCTCCTGTGCAATTGCCTCTTTTCCCGAACCACTTTCACCGTAAATAATGACGCTATAATTGGTCGGAGCAACCAAATCTACTTGTCGAAACAGATTTTTTGACTCAGGGCCTTCGCCTAAAATATATTTTTGACTAATTGCCTTCTTGACAGCTTTAGACCCTTTTACTTCGTTAGATTTATGCGAAACTCCACCTTCTATGAGTTGCGTTTGCGTATCGCTGATGATATTTTCTTGGTTCAAAGCACGCTTGATTGTCAGCAAGATTTCTTCGGGTATTAGTGGCTTAGTTATATAATCAAATGCCCCAGATTTCATCACCGAAACCGCAATTTTTATATCAGAATACCCCGTAATGATGATAACTGGCACGTTCGGAAAACGATTTTTGATGGTTATCAAAATCTCTTCTCCGCTCATATCGCCCAACTTAAAATCACACATAACCGCATCGGGCAAAAAGTTATTTAATTGCTCAATTCCTTCTTTACCAGAGTTGGCTATCGCTACTTCGTAGCCATTTCTGCCCAAAAACCTCCTCAATAAGAGGCAAATATCGGTTTCGTCATCAATGATTAATATTTTCTGCATTTGCTGTTGAGTTATAGTGTTTTTCTGAAAACGGCATTTTCGATGCCTAAATTTTCACGATATTTTGCTACTGTGCGTCGGGCAATCGTGTAGCCTCGTTGTATCAACAATTCGACCAGTTGAGTGTCGTTATAAGGTTCGTTTTTGTTTTCACCCATCACGATTTCGGCCAATGTATTTTGTACTTCTTTGTTGGAAACTTCTTCGCCATTTTCGTGAAAAAGCCCACCCGTAAATAAAGACTTTAGATTGATAGTACCGAAGGGTGTTTGGGCATATTTGCCACTCGTCACCCTCGAAACCGTCGAAATATCCATCTGAATTTTATCGGCCACATCTTTGAGCGTCATCGGTCTTAGGTTTCGCAATTCGCCAGTTTTAAAAAACTCTTGCTGCATACCCACAATCACCCGCATGGTCTTCGACATCGTATTTTCTCTTTGCTGAATGGCATCAATGAGCCAATTTGCCGAACTTATCTTATTCTGAATATAAACATTTGCTTTTTTATCGCCATTCGCTCCGATACTTTCCGAAAAACCTTCGTTGATTCTTAATGGCGGAATTCGGCTATTATTCAAACTGATTTCAAAAGTTCGATTATCGTAAAGAACAAGATAATCGGGAATGATGGAGTTTTTAACCAAAATAGACTGCGAAGAGTCTTCCCGAATTGGTTTGGGCGATAAAGCAGTGATAATGCCCAAAACACTCTTGAGCTTGGCTTGCGAGAGGCTCAAATCACGCATGATTTTTTCGTAATTATGGTTACTGATTTCATCAAAATACTGCCCAGTAATCTCCAAAGCCAGTTCCATTTCGTCTTCTATGCCTTCGCCCGCATCGTATTTTCGTCTGAGTTGCACTGCCAAACTTTCCTGCAAATTCTTGGTTCCGATGCCCGCTGGCGAAAGTTTTTTGAGCAAAATAAGTATTTCTTCGACTTCGGCATCTT
>JBKBSS010000308.1:0-3773 GCA_046291385.1 Emticicia sp.
GGGCGGGCCTTCTGAAACGGTCGGTGTTCAGAGTGGTGATGCCATTTTGAGGGCAAACAACAATAAACTGACAGGAAAAGAGGCCAATAGCACTAATATTTTTGCGAGTCTTCGTGGAAAACGTGGCACGGAAGTAAAACTGGAAATAAAACGCCGAGGATTTAAAGATTTGTTGAAATTTACGGTTGTAAGAGATAAAATCGCTCAATATTCGATTGATGCCGCTTATTTGATGGAAGATAAGCAAACGGCTTACATCAAAATCAATCGTTTTACCGAAACCACTTACGACGAGTTTAAACAACATCTTTCTGACCTCAAAAAACAAGGGATGAAACAATTATTGCTCGACCTCCGTGGAAACCCAGGTGGCTACATGGACAGAGCAACCGATATTGTAGATGAACTCATTGGCGGAAAAGATGTAATAGTTTACACCGATGGAAAAGATTCTCGCAATAATCGCAAAACCTACGCAGGAAACGACGGAATGTTTGAAAAAGGTGCAATCGTAGTAATGGTTGACGAAGGAAGTGCTTCGGCTTCGGAGATTCTTTCAGGGGCTTTACAAGACTATGACCGTGCTTTGATTGTGGGTCGTCGTACATTCGGGAAAGGTTTGGTTCAGCAGCCAATTCAGCTTTCTGATGGCTCGGAATTACGCCTTACAATTTCTCGTTATTATATTCCAAGTGGACGCAGTATTCAGAAACCTTATGAAAAAGGTCATTTAGAAAATTACGAAAATGAGCTGGACGAACGTGGAAAATCAGGTGAATTTTTCATTGCTGATAGCATCAAGAATAACCCAAAAATGCGATTCAAAACCAAAGGCGGCCGCCTCGTTTATGGCGGTGGTGGCGTAACGCCAGATATTTTTGTACCGAGAGACACAAGCCATGTTACTAAATACCTTCTCGAACTTTACGGCAAAAATATTTTGCGTGAATATGCTCTTAGTTACGCCAATACAAATCGCAAAACGCTTGAAAAACAGCCTTTTAGTGCATTTTTAAACAATTTTATGATAAATGATGCGATGCTTGAAGATATTAAAAAACTCGCAGGTAGCTCAGAAATCAAGTTTAATGCCGCTGAATTTGGCCGCTCGAAAGAGTTTATTAAGTTACAAATAAAGGCAAATATTGCTCGTCATATTTGGCAACGAAACATAAAAAATGGCTTGAATAATGAATTTTACCAAATAGTTTATAGCCAAGACCCAATCGTTACGACGGCTATTAATCAATTTAGTAAAGCCGAAAAATTGGAGCGAGAGAAGAAATTATAAAAAAAGCGTCGGCGAGGATTAATCTTCGCCGACGCTTTTTTATCTAAGATAAATTACCAAAAAAACACCCAAATTTGGATGTGGTCTAAAAGTTCATCATCAATCTATAACTTTTTCTTACCCAAAACGTAGCCCAAACCTAAATTTGCACGAAATACGCCTAAATCAAAGTTTTTATTGGCGTAAGGAGAAAGCTCAAAAACAACTTGTAATCTTGGCAACTTTTGAACGGGTGAAGCCCTGACTCCTGCATTCAGACAATAACCTTCTAAAGGCGATTGTTTTGACGCATCAGGATTTAGGTAGTTGAGGAAGTTAGCTTTTACACCCGCTCCGACGTAGAATTTTGCTCGTTCTGATTTATTCAAATTAAACATCGGCGAAACCTCAGTGCTTAATGATGAAAAATAAGAATTCATCTGAAATCTAAAATCAGCCCAAACAACTTTATTGGGGTTTGTAGCAATCGAAAATATCGAGTTGAAGGGATAATACGTGAATGCTTGTGCGTATGAAAATTGAGCGATTGATACAAAAGCGATAATCAAAAGTAGTTTTTTGTGCATATTGGGTTGAGGTTTTCGCTACAAAACTACGAGAAATAGGTTTTCAGTTTCAGCAATTTGATTAAATTATTTCGTTTTCTAAGAGAAGCGTTTCTTTGGCTTTGCTATTCTGCTCATCAACCAAGCGGTTGATTTCTTTGATTACTTCAAAAAATACCGCCAATTTTTCGGCAGGAATTTGCTCTTGAACCATCTTATTGAAAATGATTACTCCCTCACGAGAAAAACTTCTTTTTTTGCGACCTTCTTCGGTCAAAAATACTCTTACAAAACGTTTATCATCGGGGTCAATCTCACGATAAATCCAGCCTTTTTCTTCGAGGGTTTTTAGCATTCGGGTTAGGCTTCGAGGCTCCATACCAATCGAAGGTCCGATTTTTGTGGCAGGCGTACCTTTTTCGGAATCAATATTGAGCAAAACATAGCCAATGGCCATCGTCATTTCATTCGGATTCGCATAAGCATTATACATTCTTGAAATTGAATGCCATGCCCATTTTATGTAGAAATCTATCGTTTTTTCCTTTTTCATTGGTGTTTTTTGCTTCGAACCAACACAAAAGTAACAAAAAAACAGTATGCAGGCATACTGTTCTATAATTTTTTCTACTAAAACTTTATATTTTTACATCATTGCTATTCAATCTCGGCAATTTTGGTTTTTGCGTTGAAAAGATAGGTTTTCTTTCCATTCGGTTGCAGAAAATTGACAAGGTTAGTTTGGTCGTCGAAAAGTTCCTGCATGATGTTATTGTAAAGTATATTCCCTTTAAAATCTTGACCATTCGGTATTTCGACATAAACCCAAGTAGCATCGCCTTCTAATTCTTTTCCCAGAACCGTCATGGGCTTTTTTTGCTTTTGGGGCGTAAGGATTGCAAAATGCTGTTGAATGTATTTATTCAAGATAGCATCGCTGTTATCATTTTTGCCCCCAATCATAATTTTCTGACCATTGCTGGCTTTCGTGAGGGCAGTTTCCAAATCATCAGTAAACATTCGGATGCTTATCTCCAACGATTTTTCTTTGGCGTTGTATTGAATCTCAGTCAAGGAAGTATGAAAAGCGTGAACAGCCGCCCCCGATGGGAGAGCTTTTTCTACTTCTTTCTTGGAAGAAAGAGGATTCAAAAGACTAAGAAATATTAAAAAAAATCGTATCATTTTTAAAGTTCCCCCATCGGGGACGGTTCGCCGTTGCGATTAGGGGGCTATGCTATTTAAACAAAGCCTTAAAAGTATCATTAAACAACACAAGCACCATCAAAGTCAATAAAATAAATGTACCTACTTGCTGAGTGCGTTCCATAAATTTTTCTGATGGTTTGCGACGGGTAATCATTTCGTATAATAAAACCAATACGTGACCGCCATCTAAGGCAGGAATCGGAAGGGCATTCATAAATGCTAAACCCATTGATAATAAGCCTGTTAAGCCCCAAAATCTTTCCCAATTCCACGATTTTCCGTACATTTGAGCTAAACCAACTGGGCCACTTACAGCATTTCCTGCCGAAATATGTCCTTTGAAAATTCGACCAAAACCTTGAATTTGGTTTGGAATTACCGAAAGTGCATCTTTCGCTCCTGTGATGAATGATTCACCAAAAGAAAGTGTGCGTTTGTTTGTAGTAAGAGTTATGTCTGAGTTAAAACCGATTGTACCTTCTTCGGTGACGGTTGGACTTACTTTGACAGTTTGACCGCCTCTTTCAACCAATAAATCAACTTTTTTACCTGCTTGTTTTTTGATAGCAGCTTGAAAATCTTGAAAACAAACAATTGGAGTACTATCAATTTTTACGATTTTATCACCCGCTTTCAAACCTGCTGCTTCGGCTGGCATTCCTTTAGCAATTTCACCAACTTTGAATGGCAAAATTGGTTCTGTGAACGGAACTTTGCTCGCAACTTTA
>JBKBSS010000309.1:0-3772 GCA_046291385.1 Emticicia sp.
TAATGTTCTGATTATCAATCGGTTGATAACTCGGATAGTTGGTTTGTTGTGGAGGATTATAAACCGCTGGCTGCATCAGTGCTACACTTTCTTCTTGGTGAACATCCTCAAACAAACCTTGGTGTTGCTGCAAAATATCCGCATTCATCGAAACGCCGCCTGCTTGCCCGCCTTGTATGAGCGAAAGCACCAATTTCTTCAAATCGGTCATATCTTTTCGCATATCAAACAGCACTTTGTACAGTAAATCTCGCTCCGAAAAATTACTATCATTGCCACCATTTAAGCCTTTCAGTAAGGTTGGAAGTCGGCTTGATTGTTCACGAGGAAGATATTTTGTCAGAATCTCGGCCGAAACAAGGCGTTCAAATTCAAGAATTGTGATTTGCTCGGCAATATTTTTTAACTGACGAATATTTCCAGGAAAACGAAAATTCATTAACATTTGGCTCGCACTTTCGGTCAATTCTATTGGACGAATGTGATTTTTTTCGGCAAAATCAGTCGAAAATTTTCTAAAAAGTAAATCAATATCATAGCCACGCTCACGTAACGCTGGCACATGAATCGGCACGGTATTTAGTCGATAATACAAATCCTCACGGAAACGCCCACGGTCAATGGCTTCCAACAAATTAACATTGGTTGCCGCCACAACACGCACATCAGTTTTCTTTACTTTTGATGAGCCGACGGGAATAAATTCGCCATTTTCGAGTACACGAAGCAATCGAGCTTGCGTTCCGATGGGCATTTCGGCAATTTCATCTAAGAAAATCGTTCCTGTACTGGTTGTTTCAAAATAGCCTTTTCGGTCGTCGATAGCACCTGTAAATGAGCCTTTTACGTGGCCAAAAAGTTCTGAATCAATCGTTCCTTCGGGAATTGCTCCGCAGTTGATGGCGATAAATGGCCCGTGTTTACGAGAGCTAAGTGCATGAATTACCTTTGAAAAAGATTCTTTTCCGCTACCACTTTCTCCATTTATTAGCACAGTCAAGTCGGTAGGGGCAACCTGAATCGCTACGCTGAGGGCGTGGTTCAAAGCAGGAGCATTTCCGATAATGCCGAAGCGATTTTTGACTGACTGTAATTCTGTGTTGTTGCTCATTACCCCCGTCCCCTAAAGGGGCGTTATTTTAAATTATGTCAGGAAAAATAATTATTATAAAACCGACTTTCCAATCAAAGTCCCTGACGAACATTCGGTTATTAAAACATTTACATAATCGCCTTTTTGGAAATTTTCTTTCGGAAAAACAACGATTTTATTTTGGTCGTTTTTGCCAGAAAGTTGTTCTTCCGAACGCTTTGAAAATCCTTCAACCAAAACTTTATAGGTTTTTCCGACACAAAGTTGGTTTCTTTCAAGCGAGTGTTCACGCTGACGAGCAATAATTTCGGCTAAACGACGACTTTTTACATTTTCGGGAACATCATCGGTCAATTTCTTTGCGGCAGGTGTATTTGGTCTTTCGGAATACGAAAACATATACCCATAGTCATATTTTACGTAGTCAAGTAGCGAAAGTGTTTCTTGGTGGTCTTCTTCGGTTTCGGTACAGAAACCCGCAATCATATCTTGCGAAATGCCACATTCTGGCCCCAAAATCTCACGGATTCGGTCGATTCTGTTGATGTACCATTCACGGTCATACGTGCGGTTCATCAGTTCCAAAATACGGCTACTGCCACTTTGGGCTGGTAAATGAATGTAATTACAAACATTATCGTATTTTTTGATGGTGTAAAGCACATCATCAGTAATATCTTTCGGGTGAGAAGTCGAGAAACGCACACGCAAATCTGGACTTATTTGTGCCACCATTTCAAGTAAATTGGCGAAGGTAATTACAGCCCCCGCCCCTGATGGGAGAGCTTTTTCTGACGGAGAATTAGAAACTCCCCCATCGGGGGTAGGGGGGCTGTACTTATACGAATCAACATTCTGCCCCAAAAGTGTTACTTCTTTATAGCCTTGATTAAATAAATCGGTGGCTTCTTTAACGATTGAGTAAGCATCTCGGCTACGCTCACGCCCACGAGTATAAGGTACAACGCAGAAACTGCACATATTGTCACAGCCACGCATAATGCTAATCATGGCCGTAACGCCATTTGAATTGAGGCGAATTGGCGTAATATCAGCGTAAGTTTCTTCTCTCGAAAGAAAAACATTTACGGCTTTATGACCATCTTCAACTTCGCTAATCAGATTGGGTAAATCACGGTAGGAGTCAGGGCCTACTACCATATCAACGATTTTTTCTTCTTCCAGTAATTTGGTTTTCAAACGCTCGGCCATGCAACCCAAAATTCCGATTTTTACATTCTTGCGTTTGTTTTTTATCGGTACAAGGTGTTGTAAGCGATTTCTAACTTTCTGCTCGGCATTATCTCGAATCGCACAAGTATTGAGCAAAATAAGTTCAGCTTCTTCGATTTTTGAAGTTGTCGCAAAATCATTTTCTCTCAGAATCGAAGCCACAATTTCGCTATCGGCAAAGTTCATTTGGCAACCGTAGCTTTCAATGTAGAGTTTGCGTTTTGCCGTGCTATTCTTCGCCAATGGCTCATCTTCACTGATGCGAGGTAAATCCAAAGCCTCTTTGTCTTCTTCGTTGAGAATCTTTAATGAGTTTGTAACTAATGCCATGTTTTTATTGTAAACTTTGATGTAAACACACAATTTGAAAAATTGTATTACAAAATTACAACAATACTGACAGATTGTCAGTTTAAAACTGCTTAAATTTTGTAGAAAGTTTTGAATACTTTTCTGGTGAGCAAGTAAGTTTTACATAATATAGTATCACTTTACAGTAAAACTATTCAAAAAAGGCTCAATAAAAGGCTGATAAGCAGCGTATTTTGAAGTTTCTGTCGAAAACGTGACGATGTAAACTTTGCTTGATTTTACATAATAATATTGTCGCCAAGTTTGTTTGTGCGTATCTTTTTCTCCTGAATAAGTAACCCTGATTACATTCGATTTTAGTTTCTTTCTCTCAACAACTTTAAAGTTCTTAACAACTTTTGGCAAATAATCTATCGAAAACTTGGCGTATTGGTCAGCCGTATAGCTGGCCGATGGCAGTGGGTTGAATGTAAGATTGATACTTTCTGTATAACCATCTGGCCAAGAAAGCGTATCGGCAGGCGATAGAATCGAACATTCATTGGCGGCACAGCCTGCTTTTAATCGCCACGTACTCGGATAATCAATTTTGTATGGT
The DNA here is from genome assembly GCA_046291385.1 of Emticicia sp. GTDB lineage: Bacteria > Bacteroidota > Bacteroidia > Cytophagales > Spirosomataceae > Emticicia. The sequence goes on from JBKBSS010000309.1 coordinate 3,237, forward strand.
TTAAAATCTAAAACCTTGATACTATCAGTCAACGAAGAAGCATTTACCGTAAATTCGATGAAAAGTAAGAATGTAAATAAAAGGTTTTTCATGTTTTTTGAATTTTTTAGACTAATTAGGGAAGGCTTCCCTTTTGAGGGGGACGCCCAGTCGGGAGCCTTCCTTTTTAGATTCTTTGGTTGTTGTAAATTTTAAAACGGATACCCGATAGCAAAGTTGAAAAGTGGATAATAGTCGTTCGTGCGTTTTAGTTTAAGATTATCCAAAACAAACTTTTCACCAGTTGGTCGGGCAGGGTCGAACACCTTAATTCCCCAGTCGAAACGAGCTACAAAATAATCTAAATCAAGTCGAAATCCTGCACCAGTTCCGATTGCAATTTCTTTATAAAATCTTGTCCAGTTGAAATTGGCTTGGTCAATTTTTGTGTCAATCTGATACCATTTCCAGACATTTCCTGCATCAAGAAAAACCGCTGTACTCCAGTTGCCGATAAGCCTTCCTATGTATTTTCGATATTCTACGCTGGTTTCCAA
>JBKBSS010000310.1:0-3763 GCA_046291385.1 Emticicia sp.
CCACAATGGAAGGTGTTTTTGAGTGATTGGCAGATAAACAGCCCCACCCTAAATCCCTCCCCGATAGGGAGGGACTTTCTTTTAGAAGGGATGGGGCGGGGTTTAACAGAACTCTTCGATTACCTTCAAGAAGTTGATAATCTAAAAAACTCTTTCAGCCGCACTGAGTCTGATATTGTTGAAAAACTAACCGAAAAGCCTGATGAAGCCACCGAAATTTTTCAAAATTCTTTGCGTTTGGCTTGGATTCAGCACATTGAAGCACTTCACCCAATTTTGCGAAGTGTGAGTTCGCTCAAAATGCAGCAAATGGAAGATGAATTGCAAGAAAGTGTATTGCAAAAGCAGACTTTGAGCCAAGAAATTGTGTTGCTTAAATTGCGTGAACAAACGTATAAAGGCTTACTAATCAATCGTTTGCAAAATGTGGTTACTTATCGGGAATTGCATCATCAAACTACTAAAAAACGAAAATTATGGTCGGTCAGAAAAGTTTTGGAGGCTTATTCTGAGGAACTTTTTAAACTTATTCCGTGCTGGATGGCTTCGCCCGAATCGGTTTCGGCGATGTTTGAAATGAAAGAAAATCTTTTCGATTTGGTGATTTTCGATGAGGCTTCTCAGTGCTTTGCTGAGTACGGTATTCCTGCCATTTTTAGAGGAAAACAGGTAGTTGTGGCGGGCGATTCCAAGCAACTTCAACCCAATGATTTATACCAAATTCGCTACGAAGAAGATGTGAGCGACGAGCCAATTCTGGAAATAGATTCTTTACTCGATTTGGCGGCTCAATACCTGCCACAGGCTTCGTTGATGGGGCATTATCGCAGCCAATCGCTTGATTTGATTGGCTTTTCAAACCAGTTTTTTTATAAAAATTCTTTGCGTTTATTGCCTCATTATGAGCAAATTAGCCGAAATGAACCTGCTATCAATTATATAAAAGTTGAGGGCATTTGGGAGGAAAATACCAATGAACGAGAAGCCCAAAAAGTAGTAGATTTGGTGGCTGAACTGCAACAGATTTCACCCGAAAAGAGCATTGGCGTGGTTACTTTCAATCATAAACAAGCGGAATTAATCGAATTACGAGCGGTTCGCCGCTGCGATACGAATTACGAGCGGTTCGCCGCTGCGATACGAATTAAATTTTCTCTAAATGCTCAGATTTCTGTGAAAAACATTGAAAATATACAGGGTGATGAGTTTGATATTGTGATTTTTTCGGTTGGTTACGCTCCCGATGCCAATGGTCGATTATTGATGAATTTTGGTACTTTGAATCAAACTGGGGGTGAAAATAGGCTCAATGTGGCGGTTACTCGTGCGAGAGAAAAAATATATGTCGTGAGCAGTATTTTACCCAATCAACTTAATGTAGAGAATGCACAAAACGAAGGCCCAAAAATGCTGAAAAAGTATTTAGAATATGCACTCGCAATATCGAATGGCGAGTTTCTGCACGAGCCAACCTTACCCGAAAGTTTTCGAACTGATTGGTTTCTGAAAGAACAATTAAAGAAACGTAACAGTCAGTATATCAGTGAATTACCTTTCGCAGACGTAACCGTAAAAGCAGAAAATGGAAAATCTGAATCGCTGATTTTAACCGATGATGATTTGTATTTTGATGGTATTTCTCCGAAAGAATCTCACGCCTATTTACCGATGAATCTCCGAGCAAAAGGTTGGAAATTTGAGCGTTTTTGGAGTCGGAATTTTTAGAAAGAAATAAAGTAGTAAAAGGAAGGCTTCGCTCAAAGCGAAGCCTTCCTTAGTGATAGAGTTACGCTGCCTTCTTCTCAGGAATCAAAACTGAAGCCAAAATACTGGTTGCCAAGATTCCTACAATTACGAATAAAGAATGAGTATTAGTAAAGCCAAGTCCTTCCATTTGGTGGTGAAGAAGCATTTTTGCACCAATAAATGTCAGCAAAACGCCCAATCCCAAAGGTAAATATCGGAAAAGTCCCATGATACTTGATAAGAAAAAGAACATCGAACGAAGTCCCATAATGGCAAAAACATTCGAGAAAAACACGATATAAGGGTCTTTTGTAATCGAAAAAATCGCTGGAATAGAATCAACCGCAAAAACCACGTCAGTACCCGCAATTACGAGCATCACCAAAAAAAGTGGCGTTATATACCATTTCTTAAATTTCTTATGATAAATCAAGAAATTATCGGTTACATTTCTTTTATAAACGTTAAAAATCTTTGAAGCAATTTTTACAACTGGGTGTTTGGCAGGTTCGATTTTTTCTTCTTCCTCTTCTTTGCTAAAGAAAATTTTCAGACCAGTATAAACCAAAAATCCACCGAAAATGAAAAGAATCCAATCGAATCGTTGAATAAGAGCCGCACCGATAAAAATAAAGATAAAACGCAGCACGATTGAGCCAACAATACCCCAAACCAATACTTTTTTGTAGAATTTTTCGTGAACACCAAACGAATTGAAAATCAAGATAAATACAAAAATATTATCAACCGAAAGCGAATATTCGGTCAAATAACCCGTCAAATAATCAATAGCCATGCTGTTTTCAAAGGCTTGCAGGGCGGCGTTGAAATCAGTCGGGAGTTTTAGTTTGTCGTAATATTGCAATCTCACGGCTTCAAGGTGCGAGGCATCGCTAATATCGTGAATCAGATAACCGTATTGGCGTAAAAAAAAGAAAAAACCGATGGCCAAAGCCACCCAAACAGCACTCCAAAGTCCCGCTTCTTTGAAACTGACCGTATGGCTCTTCGATTTGCTGAAAGCCCCTAAATCGAAGGCCATTACTAAACCCACAAAAATCGAGAAACAGATAAAAAATATTGTTTCGTTTGAAAAAATCATAAAATCAGGTTTTAAATAAATATAGTGTTTAATTTTGGCGTTTTGTTTGCCTTATCTCTTTAATAATAGACACTAAACATAAATGCCAATTTGCAAATCAAGAGAAACATTCTGTATTTTGTAACAAAGTTTCAATAGAATTGATTTGCAAAATTGCACCGAAAACTCGAATAATTCATGTATAATAGTAAAAAAGTAGTCATCGTTATGCCAGCCTACCGTGCATCGCTAACGCTTGAACGTACTTACAAAGAAATCCCTTTTGATATTGTTGACGAAGTAATCTTGGTTGATGATTATAGCCCCGATAATACTGCCGAAGTAGCCAAAGGTATTGGTATTCAGCACGTTATCCGCCACGATGCGAATAAAGGTTATGGTGGAAACCAAAAAACTTGCTACACAAAAGCCCTCGAAATTGGGGCAGATATTGTGGTGATGGTTCATCCTGATTATCAATATACACCAAAGTTGATTAGAGCGATGGTAAGTATTATCGGTGAAGATTTGTATCCAGTTGTTTTTGGTTCGAGAATCTTGGGTAAAGGTGCTTTAAAGGGCGGAATGCCACTTTATAAGTATATTGCCAATCGTTTTTTGACACTTTCGCAAAATATTTTGATGAGTCAAAAACTTTCAGAATATCATACTGGCTATCGTGCATTTTCACGGGAGGTTTTGCAGGCTGTGGCGTTTACAAAATGCGACGATGATTTTATTTTTGACAATGAAATGATTGCCCAAATTTTCGCAAAAGGCTACGAAATTGCCGAAGTTACTTGTCCAACCAAATATTTTGATGAAGCATCTTCCATCAATTTTGTTCGTAGTTCAAAATACGGTTTAGGCGTACTCAGAGTTTCATTTCGCTATTTCTTAAATAATTTAGGTATTTTTAAGTGGGATTTGTTGAAG
>JBKBSS010000311.1:0-3747 GCA_046291385.1 Emticicia sp.
GCTGAATTGGCCGATGCAATGGCCACGCCAATTACGGTTTTGGGCGTTGATGCTGGCCTCGGTCTTATCAATCAAATGCAGCAAATTGCGTGCATTATTATTGATGATAATAATATAGTTTATACCTCTAATAACATAACCCCCAACCCCTAAAGGGGGATTTATACAATAAATAAAAAAATGAAAATAATTAAAAAAGTATTGTTTTTAACTGTATTATTTGCTTCAATGGCTTCGTGTGTAACGGTGAAAGAATACCAAAAAAGCCGCATCAACGATTCGGAAATGGAATTGGCTGGGCGTAAAGCCGAAAAGTTTGAAACCAGTTTTTATCTCTACCGTGAAGGTGCTTCGGGTGCAAACGGTGGTAAAAGTGGCGGTGGTTGCGGTTGCAACTAATACTGTGGAACGAAGTTGTACTTTGTACAAGTAATTGATAATAAGTTAGTTATGTGTCATTAAGTAGCATTGTAATGGCAGATAATGAGCAAAACAGCCGAATGCGTTGAATCCTTTTCTCGGCTACCTAAACAATTCCTATTTATGAAAAAAGTAACATTAACTATTGGTTTATACGTCGGCATTCTGAGTGGTGTTTATGCTCAATACGATATTACCAGAAATATATTCAAAAGCAAAAACTCGAAACCAGCTTCGACCTCAGCTTATAAGCTAAGTTCTAAGCCCGTTGCCGAAAGTGGTTTTCGTACTTTGAAATTAGAAGAAGTCAATATTGTTTCGGCTTATTATGCTCAAGATGGCAATAATTCGGCCGTTACTGGAGGAGTTGGAACAGAAAAATTGTTTGATATTGCCAATTCGTTGGACATAAAACTGTCTTTTACCGACAAAAAAGCCCGTAAACACTCAATAACGGCCGATGCCTCTGTTGATTATTACTCATCAGCTTCATCAGATAAAATTGACCCTCGTTCGGTTTCATCGGCTTCGATGTCAGATGTGCATTTTTATCCAACACTCTCTTGGAGTAGAAAAGACGATAAAAAACATAATACAGTAGGAGCAAGTTTATCATATTCGACCGAGTGGGATTATCAATCTTACGGTGGAAATCTGAGTTTCTCAAAGTCATCGAAAGATAATAATACCGAATTAAGCGTAAAATTGGGGGCATTTTTTGATACTTGGTCGGTGATTTTGCCTTACGAAGTTCGACCCGATAATTATGGTTCGGGTGCAGAAGATGATGAAAATATTGATTATAAACGCCGAAATTCTTATAATTTATCAATTGGAGTTTCTCAGATTATCAATAAACGCTTGCAAGTAATGGCGGTTGTTGAACCATCTTATCAAGAAGGGCTTTTGAGTACGCCTTATCACCGAGTATATTTTACGGATGGCACACTAAAAGTAGAGAAGTTGCCAGGAACTCGTGCGAAAATACCAGTTGGTTTGCGTGCCAGTTATTTCTTGGGTGATAGATTTATCATTCGTTCGTTTTATCGTTATTATCAAGATAATTGGGGCATGAAAGCCCACACCGTCAGCCTTGAAGTTCCTGTAAAAATAACATCCTTTGTGTCGGTTACGCCACATTATCGCTTCAATAGTCAAACTGCCGTTGATTATTTTGCTCCAATTAATAGCCATAAACTGACCGAAACTTATTATACGTCCGATTTTGATATTTCTGATTTTAGAAGTGCCTTTTGGGGAGCGGGAATCAGAATTGCTCCGCCCGATGGCGTTCTCGGAATCAAACATTGGAATTCTGCCGAACTTCGTTACGGACATTACAATCGAAGCAATGGAATGGTGGCAAATATTATTACGCTGAGTGCCAAGTTTAAATAAAAAAGAGGGACTGAATGTCCCTCTTTTTTTATTTAAACGCTTCTGGATAAAGCCTTTTTTGTTGATTGAATAGTTTATCTAAAACATCAATTTCGGCTAAATAACAAATATTTATAGTAGCAAATATCAGTGGTAAAATTGCTTGCAACTGCCCATTGGTTTGAGAAAATGATAAACTTAAAAACGTATGAAAAAGAAACAACGATGACCCAAAAGATGAACTCATAATATAAATATTCTCGAATTGTAGAAGTGGTTCTTTGACGCTTCTTTTCACCCGAATACATTTTGTAATGAATACTACATTGAAAATCACGATAATTGCATAAAAACAGTATGCGATGAAGTCATTGTTTGAGATTTCAAAGACTTTGTAGCTTACTAATAAAATCATTACGAACAACAGAATCTTAGGCAGTTTGAAGTATTCAAAAAAACTTTTTCTAAATAGTTTTCGGCCTTTTATGGCTGCTTCCATTGCTTTTTTCTCAACAAGTTCACTAAAACCAAATATACCAAATTGACTATAAACTTGTTGTAGGGCAGTTTCAAAATTGATATTGCTTGATTCACTCATTTTCTCTTCGATTGAAGTAGCCAGGTGGTCAACCAGTTCGGTCTGAACATCATAATATTCTACATATTTTTTGCGTGTAAAAGTATATAATTCTTCGATTTGTGCTTCCGTTAATTTCATAGTGTTGCAAATGTAGGATTTAAGATTAGGTTTAAATTTTCGGCAAAAGCACGGAGTTCTGCTATTCTGTCAATCGCTACTTCGTTGCCTTTTGGGGTTATTTTGTAGTATTTTCTTACTCTTCCATCTACTTTTTCGGTTTCAGCCATTAAAATCTCTTCCGCTTCAAATTTATGGAGAATCGGGTACAACGCTCCTTCGGTGATTTGAATCTCTTCTTGGGTTATTTCTTTTACTTTTTGCGTAATTTCATAACCGTACATTCGGCCATTATCGTGTAGTAGTTTTAGAATAATCGTGCTTAGACTACCTTTTATGTGTTGATTCATTGCTCATCATTTATTTTGATGAGCAAATATACATAATTTTCTTATACATAAGATTCTTACGTATGTTTTTTTTAATACAACTCACTCCACTTTATTAGCCATTGACTACAATAATAGCCGCATTCACTCCGCATCAATGGCTATGAGGTGCTTTTCGAGCGTTGTAATACTAATTAAATTAATCAGCAACTTAATCAAATCATTTGTTATGAAAAAAATCAAGTCATTGTTAGGAGTAAGTATTCTTGTAAGTATATTGTCTTTTGGTGTCATGTCTTGCGATAACAGCGAAGAAACACCAGCAGCCAAAGATGTAGTAGATGTTGCATTGGCCGATAGTCGTTTCACAACTCTAACCAAACTTTTGACCGATAACGGACTTGTTACAACACTCAAAGGCACTGGGCCTTTTACGGTTTTTGCACCAACAAACGATGCTTTCGCCAAAATTGATGCCAGTAAATTGACAAACGCTGAATTAGTAAATATCTTAAAATCTCATGTAGTTAGTGGAAAAGTATTGGCAGCCGATGTAAAGTCGGGCGTTGTAGCTTCGCTTGGTTCTCCGATTTATTTGTCGAAAAATTCAACGGGAGTTTTCATAAATGGAAATAGTCAGGTAACAACTGCGGATGTCTCGGCGGCAAATGGTGTTATACACATTATTGATAATGTGATTGTTCCTCCAACAAAAAATTTGGTCGAAATCGCACAAGGAAATCCAAGTTTTACTGAACTTGTATCGTTAGTGTTGGCAGCCGATGCTTCGGTTTTGACTGCACTTTCAACTGCTTCGGCAAATGGTTTGACAGTTTTTGCTCCGACAAATGCGGCTTTCACCGAATTGTATAAAACTACTCCAAAAGCAGCTTTGCTTGCTCCAGCCAACAAGGCATTGTTGAC
>JBKBSS010000312.1:0-3726 GCA_046291385.1 Emticicia sp.
CAATTCCTCACACCGAATCTGTTTCTGAAAATCTTATTTAAAGTTTACAAAACCTTGAAACTCATAAATCAGATTAGAAATGCCAAACAAAATCTTTTTTTCTTGCAATTAATTTGGCTTAAATTTAAAAAGAATTAAATTTGTGTTACTTTGACACATTATACTTTATTCGTTCTAAAAACAATCTCAATTTCTTAATCCTAACCAGAAAATGATGAAAATAAAGACACTTTTTGTATTTGTTGTTTTGACAATAGCATCAGTTCAAGCCCAAACTCCACTAAAACTTTGGTATAAACAACCATCGGGTAGTACGTGGGAAAACGCCCTGCCCATCGGCAATGGCCGTTTGGGGGCAATGGTTTATGGAAATGTAGAAAAAGAAATAATTCAACTCAACGAACATACGGTTTGGAGTGGAAGCCCCAACCGAAACGATAATCCGATGGCTCTTGAAAAATTGGCCGAAATCAGAAAACTGATTTTTGAAGGAAATCATAAAGAAGCTGAAAAACTGGCCAATCAAGCGATTATTACAAAAACTTCGCACGGACAAAAATTTGAACCTGTCGGAAATCTCAACTTAGTTTTCGATGGCCATGAAAACTACACCAATTATAATCGTGAATTAGATATTGAACGAGCCATTTCAACAACCAGCTATCAGGTTGGCGAGGTGGTTTATACCCGTGAGGCTTTCGCTTCGTTGGCTGACAGAGTAATTGTGATAAAAATTTCGGCCAGTCAAGCAGGAAATTTGTCATTCAATGCCAACTATTCTTCTCCACAAAAAAGAAAAACAATTGCAACTACAAATACCAAAGATTTAATAATTTCGGGAACAACGAGCGACCACGAAACTGTAAAAGGAATGGTAGAGTTTAAGGGAATTACTCGGATAAAATTGGAGGGTGGGCTTCTTCAATCTACCGATACATCTTTGGTTGTAAAGGGTGCAAATTCAGCCACAATTTTTATATCAATTGCTACTAATTTTAATAATTACCAAGATTTGAGTGGCGATGAAGCAAAGCGTGCTGAGACTTACATCAATAAAGCTTTTTCCAAAACTTTTGTCAACATAAAAGCCGACCACATAAAAGCTTATCAAAAATTATTTAATCGAGTAAAAATAGATTTGGGCGAAACCGATGCCGTAAAACTAACTACTGACAAACGCCTGCAAAATTTCAGAAATACCAACGACCCACAAATGGTAGCTTTGTATTACCAGTTTGGGCGTTATTTATTAATTTCTTCTTCACAACCTGGTGGGCAACCTGCCAATTTACAAGGCATTTGGAATCATAGAATCAACCCGCCGTGGGATAGCAAATATACTATCAACATCAACGCTGAAATGAACTACTGGCCTGCCGAAAAAACAAACCTTTCGGAATTGCACGAGCCGTTCTTGAAAATGGTGCAAGAACTTGCAGTAACTGGTCAAAAAACCGCTAAAGACATGTACGGTGCAAAAGGCTGGATGGCTCACCACAATACCGATATTTGGCGAGCAACGGGGGCAATTGATGGAGCATTTTGGGGAATGTGGACAGCAGGCGGTGGCTGGGTGAGTCAGCATTTGTGGGAGCATTATTTATATACTGGTGATAAAGCATTTTTGGCTTCGGCTTACCCTGCATTAAAAGGTGCGGCACAGTTTTACGTAGATTTTTTGGTAGAACACCCTCAAAAAAACAATTGGTTGGTAGTAAACCCAGGCAACTCTCCCGAAAATGCTCCTGCCGCCCACGATGGTTCTTCACTCGATGCGGGCGTTACGATGGATAATCAGATAGTTTTTGATGTGTTCAGTAAGGCGATAAATGCCGCTGAAATTCTTAAAAAAGATGCTTCATTTGTCGATTCTCTTAAAAAGATAAGAAATAAATTACCTCCGATGCACATTGGGCAGCACAACCAACTCCAAGAATGGTTGGATGATATCGACGACCCGAACGACAAGCACCGTCATATTTCGCATTTATATGGACTTTATCCTTCCAATCAGATTTCGGCTTATCGTACGCCAGAGCTTTTTGAGGCTTCTAAAAACTCATTAATTTATCGTGGCGATGTTTCGACGGGTTGGAGCATGGGCTGGAAAGTAAACTGGTGGGCAAAATTGCAAGACGGAAACCATGCGTATAAATTGATTCAAAATCAACTAACGCCAATCGGCAATGAGCGTGGTGCGGGCGGTACTTACAATAACCTTTTCGATGCTCACCCACCCTTTCAAATTGATGGAAACTTTGGTTGTACTTCGGGCATTACCGAAATGCTCATGCAGAGTTCGGATGGTGCAGTTCACTTACTTCCTGCCTTGCCCGATGTTTGGCCTTCGGGCAAAATTTCGGGTCTAAAAGCTATTGGAGGTTTTGAAATTGTGGAAATGCAATGGAAAGATAGCCAATTGATAAAATTAGTAGTGAAATCTAATTTGGGAGGAAACCTTAGACTTCGCACGCCAAATGAATTGAAGAATGCCAACGGCTCGGCATTGAAGGTAGCAAATGGTAAAAACAATAATCTATTTTATAGTTTAGATGAAACCGCAAGACCAATTATCTCCGAAAAAGCGAGCATAAAAACACCTACTTTGAGAGAAACCAAGCTTTATGATATTTCTACGCAAAAAGGACAAATCATTACCTTATTACTTTAAAAACTAACGAATTAAACCAAGATTACAATGTTAAAAACAGTATCAAAAATTTGTAGCATAGCACTTTTGTGGTTTTCGATGAATATGGCCACTGCACAGGTAACTCTTCCTAATCCAATATTAACAGGATTTTACCCCGACCCAAGTATCGTAAAAGTGGGGGCTGATTATTACTCAGTTCATTCTACTTTCTCCTATTTTCCAGGTTTGCCCATCATGCACAGCCGTGATTTGAAAAACTGGAAACAAGTCGGAAATGTAATCGACCGACCATCACAAATGGATTTTATGGGCGAGCGTATGAGCCGTGGTCTTTTTGCTCCTGCTATTACTTATTACAAAGGCATTTACTACGTTACTTGTACCGATATTGACCACGATGGAAACTTTGTGGTTACAGCCACAAATCCAGCCGGCCCATGGAGTGACCCCGTAAAAATGCCCCAAGTTCGTGGTATTGACCCTTCCATTTATTTCGATGAAGCCACCGACAAAGCTTATGTGGTTTACAACAGTGATGCTCCTGATAATAAACCACTTTACTCAGGTCATCGCACGGTACAAATCTATGAGTTTGACTACAAAAACCTAAAAACTGTCGGCGAAAAAAAGCAATTGATAAACGGCGGTGTGGACATTACCAAAAAACCAGTTTGGATTGAAGGCCCGCACATTTTGAAACGCAACGATTGGTATATTCTTTACTGTGCCGAAGGCGGAACATCAGTAAATCACTCACAAGTGGCCTTGCGTAGCAAAGATATTTGGGGACCTTATGTACCTTATGAAGGAAATCCAGTATTAACTCAAAGAGGTTTACCAGCTAACCGTCCAAACCCAATTACTTCGGCTGGACACGCTCAGTTTATCGAAGGACCAGATGGCAATTGGTATTCAATTTTCTTAGCGGTTCGCCCCTATGAAGGCGATTATTATAATACGGGTCGTGAAATGTTTATTGCTCCGCTTACGTGGGTAAACGATTGGCCGATGATTGAACACGGCGAAAAAGTGATTGAATACCAATACAAAACCAATATCAAAGAAGTAAAACA
>JBKBSS010000313.1:0-3722 GCA_046291385.1 Emticicia sp.
GGCGGTGCTACTTTAAATCCAATGCAAGAAGCTTTGAAAAACAAACCAGCAGGAACTCAGACGAGTGGAGATAAGAAATAAGAGAAATTAACAAAAGTTTCTTAATTTTAACGGTGAAGTCAATCAAAATGGCTTCACCGTTTTTTATTATCATTCAACAACAAAACCATCATGCAAACGCTTAAACTATCCATCGAAAACCATATTGCACATATTACAATCAATCGCCCCGAAAAAGCGAATGCTTTAAATCAAACAGCTTGGGACGAAATCACCGAAGTTTTTGAATACCTCGACGAAAACCCCGAAGTGCGAGTTGTGGTACTCGAAGGTGGCGAAAGCAAGCATTTTTGTGCAGGAATTGATTTGAGTTTATTGATGTCGGTTTCACAGACCAATATCGTTTGCGATGCACGCCGACGTGAGCGTGTGCGTAAAGATGTTTTGCAATTACAAGCACCCATCAACGCCATCGAAAACTGTTCAAAACCTGTTTTAGCGGCTATTCATGGCGGTTGTATTGGTGGCGGAATCGACTTGGTTTGTGGCTGTGATATGCGTTATTGTACCGATGATGCTTATTTTACTATCAAAGAAATTGATATGGGAATGGTGGCCGATTTAGGCACTTTGCAACGTTTACCAAAACTCATCGGCGATGGATTGGTGCGAGAAATGGCCTACACTGGCCGAAATGTGGAAGGAAAAGAAGCCGAGAAAATCGGCATCGTCAATCGTTCGTTTGCCGATAAAGCTACAATGATTGAAGAAGTAATGAAAATAGCGGCCACAATTGCCTCAAAATCGCCTTTGTCGATTCGTGGAACAAAACATATTTTACTTCACACCCGTGACCACTCAGTGGCTGACGGACTCAACTATATGGCAACTTGGAATGCCGCTATGCTGCTCTCAAACGACCTTCAAGAAGCCTTTGCCGCTAAAATGCAAAAACGTGATGCTAACTTTGAGAATTGAATATAGAGTTTAGACAAGAGACAAAAGATTTGAGAGGGAAAATACCAAAAACTCAAAATTTTTCTCTTGTCTCATGTCTTTTGTCTAAAATCTTTATTACAAAAAATGTGGTTTTTCAATTCTAAAGGGCGTAATTTTGCACCCAGTTTGAGCAGTTTTACTCAATTCTTCAATTTTATTATCAATTTTACAAAAAAGTATCATGTCTGCATTAAATTTAGTCGCTGACAGAATCAATGCGTTGGAAGAATCTGCCACGCTTGGTATGTCGAAAAAGTCACGTGAATTAGCGGCACTGGGACACAAAGTAATCAATCTCTCTGTTGGAGAACCTGATTTCAAAACTCCAAAACACATTTGTGATGCTGCAAAAGCCGCTATTGATGCTGGTTTTCACCACTATACGCCCGTAGCAGGTATTCCTGAATTACGAAAGGCTATTGCAGACAAACTTAAACGTGAGAATAATATAGATTGGAAACCAGAAAATATCGTGGTTTCAACGGGAGCAAAGCACTCTTTGGCAAATGTTATTGCGTGTTTGATTAATCCAGGCGATGAAGTAGCTATTTTATCGCCATATTGGGTGAGTTATTCAGAAATGGTAAAATTGGCCGAAGGAAAATCGGTAATTGTTGAAGGAAAATTTGAGAATGATTTCAAAGTAAAACCTGAGCAATTAGAAGCTGCCATCACTGACCGCACGAAAATTGTAATGTATGCTTCGCCAAACAATCCAACTGGTTCGATTTACAGCGAAGCAGAATTGAGAGCATTGGCAGCAGTTATCGAAAAACACGATAATATTTTCGTTCTGGCTGATGAAATCTACGAATATATCAACTTTACTGACGAAGGCCATTTCAGCATGGGTTCTATTCCGAGCATGAAAGACCGTGTAATTACAGTAAATGGTTTTGCAAAAGGTTTTGCCATGACTGGCTGGCGTTTGGGCTACATTGCCGCTGCAAAATGGATTGCTGATGCAGTAGAAAAATTACAGGGACAAGTAACTTCGGGAACAAACTCAATTGCTCAACGTGCAGCGGTTGTAGCTTGGGAAGATACTTCGGCGGCCGAAATGATGAAAATGGCGTATTTACGTCGTCGTAATTTGGTGGTTGGTTTATTAAGAGAAATCCCAGGTTTCAAAGTAAATATGCCTGATGGAGCGTTCTACGCATTTCCAGATGTAAGTTATTATTTCGGAAAATCGGACGGAAACGTAACAATCAAAGATGCCGACCAATTGTGTATGTGGTTGCTGGAAACCGCTCACGTGGCACTCGTTGGTGGTGGTTCATTCGGAGCTCCAAACTGTTTGCGTCTTTCAACTGCCGCTTCTGACGAAGCTCTTACCGAAGCAGTAGCAAGAGTAAAAGCAGCTTTGGCTAATTTGAAATAATCAATTTCGATATTTAAGGAAGCCTTCGGACTGGGCGTCCCCCTCAGCGAAGGCTTCCTTTTTTTATTCCCTCCAATCCCAAACAACTACTCGCCAAATTTCGTTGAGGTTTTCATCTTCAAAATCTTTCACAGGAATAAACCCTACTCTTGTATGAGCTTTCAATGAGCGAGCATTATTGGTTGAAATATCAGTTACGCACATTTCAAATTTCGTTGATAATTCTTCTCGTAATTTCTGATACATTCCATCAAAAAAGCCCATACTGCGGTAGCCTTCACCTACGCAAACTTGACCCATAACTACGTAATTAAAGTCTTTCAGCGTTTGCCCACCGTAATCTATTTCGTCAATTGAATCGAACAAACTTTTTAGTTCTGGTACATCATTGCGGAATTGTGGCAACATCGCCAAACAATAGGCAACGACCGTTTCGCCATCTTTCACGATAATACTTGGTTGAGCATCGTTCATGGCTTTTAGCACCGAAAATTGGTGTTCGACTGTTAGAAAACCTTGACTTTGAATTTGCTCAGGCGTAAGGTGTTTCTTGAGGTTTTTTTGTTGAAGTGCCAAAATTCCATTCATATCATCGTCGCTTTTGACGGTCGTAATAATAGGTTTTATCGTTGATTCCTGCATAGTAAAGTTTGAAAGCCGCAATTAAGCAAAATTAATTATCTTTGAAAAAATTATTTAAACTACGCCATTTATTCCTCTATTCATGAACTTCAAACAAACTTTGGTTGCCTTCTATTGCAGTTTATTATTTTTGCCACAAATCAGCAAATCTCAGTCAAAAGATGAACAATATTTAATTGTTGGCACATATACACGTCCAAATACTAAAAATCCGAGTGAGGGGATTTATGTTTATAAATTCAATACCAATACTGGCGACTTTAGTGCTGTTAGTAAAGCGACTGGCATCAAAAATCCATCTTTTTTGACAGTTTCTCCCGACCAAAAATTTGTCTATGCTGTCACCGAAACAAGTGATGGCTCGGTTACGGCTTATAGTTTTGATAAAAAATCAGGAAATTTAACCAAACTCAACACCCAATCATCGGGCGGAGCAGACCCTTGCCACATTAGTATCGATAAAACTGGAAAATGGGTTTTGGTGGGAAATTATTCGGGAGGAAATTTGTCGATTTTGCCAGTTGAAACCGACGGTTCTCTTGGAAAAGCAACACAAACTATTAACCACGAAGGTAAAGGCCCAAATGCTGGTCGTCAAGAAAAACCGCACGTTCATTCGGTAAATATTGCTCCAAACAATCGAGATATTTTTGTGCCAGATTTGGGCATTGATAAAATCATAACGTATAGTTTAGAT
>JBKBSS010000314.1:0-3721 GCA_046291385.1 Emticicia sp.
TAATGTATAGGATATGATAATAAGAAGTATCGAAAAAGAAGTTTTGGAAGCCTTGGCTTATATGCCAGTGGTGGCGATAGTTGGCCCACGACAAGTAGGAAAAACAACTTTAGTGAAAAAACTCAGGTCTCAGATTGAAAAAAAAAGTATTTATCTTGACTTAGAATATTTTGCTGACCTTGAAAAACTAAAGGTTGCTCCTGATTTGTATTTTCAGGAACATGAAAATGACTTAGTTATTTTAGATGAAATTCAACGAATGCCCGAATTATTTACGCTGCTTCGTTCGATGATTGACCAAAATCGAAAACCTTGTCGATTTTTAATATTAGGGTCAGCATCGCCCACTTTACTACGTCAAAGTTCGGAAACGTTGGCAGGGAGAATTTTGTATATTGAGTTGCAGGGAGTCCATTATCAAGAAATAGATTCATCAATTTCGTACCAGCAACACTGGCTAAGGGGCGGGTTTCCCGATGCTTTGCTTGCTCCGAATAATAAAGCTGCGGAGTTTTGGTTTAGAGGGTTTGTTCAGACATACGTAGAACGAGATTTGCCAAATTTAGGTTTGGCTGCTTCGCCCGAACTCATGCGAAATATGCTGAGAATGTTGACCAATGTGCAAGGACGAATATTGAATTATGCTGATTTATCAGACTCGCTGAATGTTTCTCAACCTACTGTGAAAACGTATATTGATTTTTTGGAGTCGGCATTTTTAATTCGACGACTAAAACCATATTTTGTCAATATCGGCAAACGCTTAGTTAAATCTCCTAAATTATTTTTAACGATACAGGTATTTTGCATCACTTAATGGGAATTCAAGATTTTGAAGGTTTGCAGGGAAATATTGGCTTGGGTAATTCGTGGGAGGGGTATGTGGTTCAGCAAATTATAGCTAATTTAAAAAATAACGTTGAAGCCTACTATTACAGAACCAAAGAAAAAGCAGAATTAGACTTAGTTTTGGTTCAAAATACACAAGTAATGGTAACGATGGAAATAAAATACGGTAATTCTCCGAATATTAGTAGGGGTAACACAGTTGCTATTAATGATTTAGGGGCAAAACTTAATTTGATTGTAATACCACAAGCTGATGATTATTGGTACCGACCAAATCTAAGGGTTTGCAATATTTCCACAGTTTGGCAATATCTTCGTAATGAAGGTCTTTTGGCAGAATAGAGAACTAATAAATTTAATCTTGAATTTCCCTTTTTACTCAAAGCCAAACCCGTTAAGTAAGTAGAGAGAGACAAATTACGAGGTACGATTTACGAATTATAAAACACTTAATATCAGCAATTTATAAGCAATCAAATTGATATTTATTTTTGTCCCAGTACTTAACTTAGGTTTTGTGGAATCAAAATAATGTGTTTGAATACATTGTCTGCAATGTTCGGATGGATTATCAAAATAGGGGTTGAGTAATAAATGACGTTCGGCGTGATAGGCTTTTACGAAGTAAACTAAACTTAAACCTGAATTATCAATTGGGTCTGAAATGCTCAACATCGTCTGGAAAAACAATTTTGGTTGTTACTTCACAATATGCACACGTATTATTAGACTCAGCTTTTTTCGATTTTGAAGGGCTGGTAAATCGGACTTTAAGACAATACCAAATCTGAGTAAGATTTTTTGGATTTACAGGAAAACATAGTTTTAAAGTTGATTTTTACATATTTCACAAAATATAAACGTCCGTTTGTATTTTGTGAAATATGTAAATCTTTCTATTTTTACTAAAAAATCTAAAAATGAAGTACGTTGCCTATTATCGAGTTAGTACAAAAAAGCAAGGCATGAGCGGTTTGGGCTTAGATGCCCAAAAGCAAACAGCTAATAATTTTTTGAAAGAGGGAGATTTAATAGTCAAAGAATTTTTGGAAATTGAGAGTGGGAAAAATAATCAGCGAGAGCAACTGGACGAAGCAATAAAATTTGCGAGAAATAATAAATTTACTTTGCTGGTTGCCAAGCTCGACCGACTCAGTAGAAATGTTTTGTTTATTTTTACCCTCCGTGATAGTGGCGTTGATTTTGTGTGTGCTGATATTCCCGATGCTAATACGCTGACGATTGGAATTTTTGCAACCATCGCCCAGCATGAACGAGAAATTATTAGTCGCCGTACAAAAGATGCACTCAAAGCCAAGAAGCAGAAAGGTTTTCAGCTCGGTTCGCCTCAAAACTTAACCGCTCTCGCACGAACACAAGCTGTTAAGTCCATTAAAGAAAATGCCCTCAATAACGACCATTGGAAGACTGCTTTATTGCATATTCGCTTGCAAATCTTTGAATTGAAGAGTAGGGGAGAAAAGGTAACATATTTGGGTTTAAGTCGTCATTTGAACGAAAATTGCATAGAAACCCGTAATTTTTGCCGTTTTCATGCTGAGCAAATTAAAAGAGTGATGTTGCGAAATGGGATACATAAATAGTTTATTATCAATTGATTATAATACAGTTTAGATTGTTTTAGATTGTTGAGAATTTGCTGTTTTTTTTAGTCACTAATATTGATGGTAAATATTAGATTCTGATAAGCCTTATTTTTTATTATGCGAAATTATATCATTATTATTCCGTTACAATTCCGAATATTTTTTCTTGATTTAACTTGAATACTGTATCCCCAAAGAAGGTTCTTTGAGGATTTTGGTTTACAGCTACAAATATTTCTTTCAGAGAGATTTCAAAAAGGCAAAACTCAATGGCACTTGTTCCGATGCTTTGGGATTTTCGTCTTCGATATAAAAATACTTAATCTTTGTCTTTTGAGCGGCTTTCAATATTTTTGGTAAATTAAGTTGCCCAGTTCCGAGGGTAATATCATTTTCTTGCGGAGTTCCCCCCGTTAAATCACCTACTACGCCTTTTTTCAAATCTTTTACGTGCATCAATTTGAATCTATTAGGGTATTTTTTTAGCAATTTTGCTGGGTCTTGACCAGGATGAAAAACCCACAAAATATCCATTTCAAAAGAAACGTAGTCGGGATTGGTATTTTTAACGATATAGTCAAAAATAGTTTCTTTCCCAAGCGGAATAAACTCAAAACCATGATTATGATAGCAAAAAGTTAGACCGTTTTCTTTGAGCTTTTGCCCAAATTTATTGAAATCAGCGACCGTTTTTTGTGCCATTGTCATATCAAATGGGGCTTTGTGAGGTATCCAAGCCACTCTCACAAATTCTGCACCCAAGGTTTTAGCTTCTTGAATAACCTGTTCTGGTTTGTTGAGCAAGGCATCATAACTCACGCCGTAACTCGTACAAACCATGTCACGAGCATCTAAAAGCGAGCGTAATTCGGTGGCTGTTTTGCCAAATAGATTAGAAAATTCAATATTTGTAATGCCCATTGCCTTAATGTTGTCTAAGGTTTGGGGCATATCTTTGGCAAATTCGTTTCGGAAAGTGTAAGACACAATTCCTGGCGTATCTTTCATTAATTTTCCGAATCTTTCTTGAGCAGAGGCGTTTATCCAAATACTCAAAAAAGCGACAAGTATTCCTATTTTATTCTTCATTTTCAATGTTTTTAGATTTTAATTTCCCAACCTTTTTCGTATTCTCTGCCCCAAAGCTTCATGGCTTCTTTATCGTTCAAAATATGCCCGTTGCTTGGGTCGCAGTTCAAAGTTCGACCTACTCGAAACGCAATATTACCGAGTTGCGGTAAAAGCGTAGATTTATGACCTTCCAA
>JBKBSS010000315.1:0-3717 GCA_046291385.1 Emticicia sp.
TTCTATAAATGATTCTACTCATCATTCGGTCAGCAATTGCATCTAATCTTACATTCGTACCTTGTTGTTCAATTGGGTTTGAAGGAGAACGCCCATCAAAAGCAGCCACTGGGATAGCCGTAACCGCACTAAGCGTTGAAGCAGTGGGGTTTGTAAAATTAGCGTTCAAAGTTCTAATCTGTAATTCGTCTAAGCCGCCAAATTCGTCGGCATTGAAAGTAACAAATGTGGGTAGTGAATTGGCTTCTGGAGTTTTAAAGCCTTCAAAACTCGCTGGTAAATATCCACCCGTATTTGAGTCATTAAATGCAATAGCCGTTACCGTGGCTTCGCCATTAATCATTTTATCTCTGTCAAATGCCCAAAAACCTTGACCCACATAAGCCGTGGCTGATACATTAAAATTATGCGTAGTGACGACATAACTATTATTCCAAATAGCTACGTGTGGATAATCAGGAAAAACACCCGTTGTCGGAAATTCATAAACAAAATATGCTCCCGTTGGGTCGTTTGTCTGTGAAATACAAAATATTAACGATTCATTTCCGCCCGAAAAAAGGCTACTAAACTGCAATAATAACCATCTATCGGCAATTTGGTCATAGAGCGTAATCGGGTCGCCATCATCGGTTGATGTGGATGCTATTTGGCTAAATTTGAGCGGCCCAGTCAGTAAATTACCCGATTTATCAAAAACTTTATGCACCAAATTAATCATTTGCACAACGTGGTTGGGGCCAACACTAATAACTGGGTCAGGCGGAGATAAAAGCCCAAATCCTGATGCCGAATTATCGGTTGTTGCTGCTCCATCAAACGAAGTAATTAAAGCACTGGTAGAAAGCAAATTACGCCCATTTTTTATACTTTTCTGAAGAACTTCATCCGTACTTTTAGCCAATGGATTATCGACCGAAAATCTCACTCTTTTATTTATTTTATCTCTTAATGCTTGATACTTTGGATTCCGATTAGGCTTTGTTTTAGTATTAAATGGCTCTGGTGCTTTCAAGTCTTTTACCTTCGGTGAAATTCTCATGAGTTTCCCCGTAATGACCCTTGAAGGTGCTTGTTGTCCGAATGAAATTGTGTAGGTGAGAATAAAAGTTAAAAGAAAAACTTTTTTCATAATAATTAATTTTTGATGGCAAACATTCCATAAAACTAACAGAAGAAATTGTTTTTTTAAAGTAAAACACAGCTTATTTACTCAACGGCAATTTTATAGACTAACAATAAAGAAAAATCTATCCAACTAATCTTGCTCAATGGAAAAGGATTTGAGCCCAACACTCAAAAACCATTATGACAACTTGGGCTTATCAAACATGAAATACCGAAACGATGAAATCAATGAGACGCTCACAATTCAACCTGTAATCGGTAAAGGCATGGGGTATTGAAATTAGGCTGTAAAAGGTATAATTTGCATTTTCCAAAACCAATACTTTTGGAAATAGACCATATATTTGCTTATTTGCACTTCCATTTTTAACCTTATTACTTATGCAAAACAATCGTTCCCATCTTTACACCCTCATGACCGTTTGGTTCTTTTGGAGCTTCGTAGCCGCCTCAAACGGAATTTTAATACCTCTTTTCAAAGAAAAATTTACACTCACTCAAACCCAAGCCCAACTCGTTGACTTTGCTTTTTATGCTGCATACTTCATTGGCTCGGTACTTTATCTGATATTTTCACGCATCATGGGTGGCGACATTCTCAACAAAATCGGCTATAAAAACGGTATCGTTATCGGTCTTTTGATTTCAGCCGTTGGTACGCTTCTTTTTTATCCAGCCGCCCAAAATGCTTCGTATAATTTATTATTGGCGGGCTTATTTATTGTTGGCTTAGGTTTTTCACTCCAACAAACTGCTACTCAACCATTTATGATTGCACTTGGGCCACCCGAAACTGGGGCTCAACGTATCAATTTGGGTGGTGCAGTCAATAATTTAGGTGGAACAATCGGGCCAGCTTTGGTTTCTTACGCAATTTTCGGTTCGATTGCAAAAGATGCCGCCGCCAATGCTTCAATCGAAGATGTAAAAGTACCTTATCTCATATTGGGCGTTTTGTTTGCATTAATGGCTCTGTTCTTCTGGATTTCTAAACTCCCTCGCATCAAAAACGATGAAGATGTACAGGTAAGCAATATCGTAATCGGCCTTCCATTGGCATTTTTAGTGCTTTGTGTAGGCGTTGCCGTTGCTTTTTCTATCGAAATCGCCATTACGTTTACATTTATACTAATGATTGTATTGATGATTGGCTACATGATTTATTCATTAGCAGGAAAATCAGGAGCAGTACAAAATGCAGGTTCGGTTCTAAGCTACCCACAAGCAGTCTTGGGAATGACCGCCATATTTGTTTATGTTGGCGTGGAAGTAACGATTGGCTCAAACCTCGGCGAATATTTGAAAGAAACCGAAAACTTAGATTCGTCTCAAATCTCAAAGTACATTTCGCTGTTTTGGGGAAGTATGATGATTGGTCGTTGGACAGCTTCAATCAGTAATTTCAACCCATCGGCATCAATGAAAAAAATCCTTACGGTTGTTGTTCCGTTTGTAGCATTTGCCATTGTACTCATCGCAAACGCACTTTATAGCGGCGATGTGACCGACCTTTTGCCTTATGCGGTTTGTATTACTGTAATGATTTTGGCCTATTTTGCGAGTCAAGAAAAACCAGTACGTTTGTTATTGATATTTACGGCACTTGGTGCAATAATGACCATCATTGGTGTAATGACTACGGGCAAAATTGCTCTTTTCTCGTTGATTTCGGGTGGTTTATTCTGCTCAGTTTTGTGGCCAAGTATTTTCTCTCTTGGTACGGCTGGACTCGGAAAATTCACGAATCAAGGAGCCGCTTTCTTGATTATGATGATTTTGGGAGGTTCAATCATTCCCGTTGTGCAAGGAAAAATAGCTGACTCATTTGGTATTCAGCCATCGTATCTTTTAGCGGCTGGCTGCTTCGTTTATCTATTTATTTTCGGAATTGTGGTACAAGGAGTTTTGCGTAAGCAAGGCATTGATTTTGATAAAGAAGTAGTAAAAGGTGGCGGAAAAGGTCATTGATAATGAATCAAAAAATTACCAAAAAAGCGAATACTGTTAATAAATAAATTCAAAAAGCCATTTCTTTAGCAGAAATGGCTTTTTTTTATAAAAACCTATAATTACTTACTTCGAGCGAATTATTTTACGGATTCGGCTCAGAGAAGTATCTGTCATTCCTAAACAAGAAGCAATCTATTTTTCTGAGATATTTCAGCGTGCGAAGTAACAAATTTTTCGTAGCTTTATTCGACAATGAGTTGAATCATGGCAGACATCAGCTCTTTGACACTCCGATAATCATTGATACATTTCCGCTAAATTACGCCATGTCCTAAATTATGGAGCATTTTAATGTGCGACTGTAAACCTTTCGTAAACGAATACTTATTGTTATAAACGATTCCAAAATCTTCGGCAGTATTTTTTACAATTGAAGCAATAGCAGGATAATGAATGTGCGAAATATTTGGAAACAAATGATGTTCAACTTGATAATCAAGACCACCAATGTACCAAGATAAAACCTTATTACTTCCCGCAAAATTAGCCGTTGTATTGAGTTGGTGAATCGCCCAAGCATTTTCTATATTTCCTTTCTCATCAACTGTTGGTTGAGACGCCCCTTCTACTAAATGGGCC
>JBKBSS010000316.1:0-3699 GCA_046291385.1 Emticicia sp.
GAAATTAGACAAAAGACAACATAAAGTATTTTCAAATAAATCTCTTGTCTTTTGTCTAATCTCTCATGTCTAAAAAAAAATGCCTAAAAATTCATTTACATTCAAGCAATTCTCGATAAGTCAAGACCGCTGTGCAATGAAAGTCTGCACGGATGCGTGTATTTTGGGTGCATCGACTGAAGTTGAAAATGTGCATCGAATTTTGGATATTGGTACAGGAACTGGGCTTTTATCGTTAATGTTGGCTCAACGAACCAACGCACAAATTGAAGCCGTTGAAATTGATGAAGATGCTTATCAGCAGGCTTTTATGAATGTACAAACGAGTGTTTTTGTTGAAAAAATAAAAGTATATCACCAGCGGATTCAAGATTTTATTTCAACCGAAAATTATGATTTAATTATCTCGAATCCGCCATTTTACCAGCAATCTTTAAAATCGAGCGATGCTAAAGCAAACAAAGCATTGCACGCCGTTGAGCTAAGTTTTGATGATTTGATTGATTCGGTACTAAGATTACTGAATCTTGATGGAAAATTTGTGGTTTTGCTACCGCCTTTCGAGATTGAAAAATTGATACAAATTGCACAAAAAAAAGGCTTATATTTGTCAAAAAAAATGTCGATTCGCCATGATGAATCGAAGCCCATTTTTCGAGTAATTGCTACATTTCAGACCAAAAAAGTACATAATTTGGAAGAAAAAACGTTAATTATTCATAACGAAGATGGTAAAACTTACTCGAATAAATTTCGAGATTTATTAAAAGATTATTATTTAGCCCCCTAACCCCCGACGGGGGGACTCTTTAAACTTACCAGAGGTAAGTTTAAAACTATCATAGAACATTTTTTAGCTCCCTGGGGGGCTTGTTTTTACTTATGAATCAACCACTACAAATATCAATCGTTGTGCCTCTTTACAACGAAGCCGAATCTTTACCCGAACTCCATGACTGGATTGTAAGAGTAATGAGTCAACACGGTTTTTCCTACGAAATTTTGTTTGTTGATGATGGCAGTAGCGACGATTCTTGGGATGTTATCAAACGCTTATCACTTGGTAATCAAGCTGTTAAAGGTTTTAAGTTTACCAGAAATTACGGAAAAACTGCTGCCTTACAAACTGCTTTCATCAATACCAAAGGTGATGTAGTGATTACGATGGATGCCGATTTGCAAGATAGCCCCGACGAAATTCCCGAACTTTATCGAATGATTACGGAAGATGGCTATGACTTGGTTTCGGGCTGGAAAAAGAAACGTTTTGACCCAATTACGAAGACCCTTCCAACCAAACTTTTCAATGGTATTTCTCGCTGGGTTTCTGGTGTGAATCTCCATGATTTTAATTGTGGCTTGAAAGCCTACAAGTCACGAGTGGTGAAAAGTATCACGATTTATGGCGAAATGCACCGCAATATACCAATTATTGCGAAGTGGAACGGCTTCAAGAAAATTGGCGAAAAAGTAGTGCAACACCAAGCTCGTAAATACGGAACTACTAAATTTGGCCTCGAACGCTTCATTTTTGGCTTTCTTGATTTGCTAACGGTTGCGTTTGTCAATAAATTTGGTCGCCGTCCGATGCACTTTTTTGGAACGATGGGCGTGCTATCATTTCTGATTGGTAGCTTGATGGCAATGTATTTACTTTTTGAAAAATTATACAATATCAATCAAGGTCTTCGTTATCGGAATGTAACCGATAATCCGTTTTTCTTTTTGTCTTTGGTTGCCATTATTATTGGTTCGCAGCTATTTTTGGCAGGTTTTATTGGCGAACTTTTCGTAAAGCAGAATTTTAAGAAAGACGAATATTTGATTGAAGAACAAGTGTAAAGAGTTCTGACGGGGCCGCCTGTGCGATGCTCAATTCTAAGTTTTGGCATTAATAGTTTAAAATTACGTCCAAACCCATAGGTTAAAAACTAATTTACTCAACAAAAATGAAATTACCCCTTCCTGAATTAGCTGATGGCAAATACCGTGGAATTATCGGTAAAATTTGGAAATTTACCAAATATGGTGTTCTTGCTTTTATAGTTTATCTTATTGCTGTTAATTTCAATTTCTTTTGGCTTTTCGGAAAAATGCCAAGTTTAGAAGATATTGATAATCCAAAAAGCGATGTAGCTTCCGAAATTATTTCTTCTGATGGGAAAATAATCGGCAAATTTTTCTACGAAAACCGTAGTCCGATTGATTTTAATGAGCTTTCCCCCAATATCGTGAATGCCTTAGTGGCCACCGAAGATGTGCGTTTTACGGTGCATTCGGGTATTGATGCACGTAGTACGCTGCGTGTGGTTGCGGGTATTTTTACTGGCCAACGTAAAGGGGGAGGGAGTACGATTTCGCAGCAATTGGCCAAAAACCTTTTCAAACTTCGTGAAGATGATTTTTACCGAGGAGCTTTGTATAATATTCCTGGAATCCGACAATTACTCATCAAAACCAAAGAGTGGATTACCGCCATTAAATTGGAGCGTCGCTACACGAAGCAGGAAATTATGGAAAAATACCTCAACACGGTTGAGTTTAGTAGTGGAGCTTACGGAATAAAATCGGCTGCAAAAACTTATTTTAAGAAAGAGCCAAGCGAGTTGAATCAGGAAGAGGCCGCAATTTTGGTTGGAATGTGCCAAAATCCATCAAGATTTAATCCAAAACTTCACCCTGTGGCATCGAAAGAGCGTAGAAATATTGTATTTGACCAAATGGTGAAGTATAATAAAATTTCGCTCGAACAAGGTGAATCATTCAAGAAAAGACCAGTTATATTAAATTATTCGCCCGAAAGTCATAATTCTGGGCCAGCACCGTATTTTCGTCAATTCTTGAAAGATTGGCTGAAAGCTGAATTGGTAAAAGAAGGCTACACCGAAAATGATATTTATACCAAAGGCTTCAAGATTTATACGACCATCGACTCGCACATGCAAACTTACGCCGAAGAATCTTTGCGAGAAAATATGAAAGACCAGCAGAAGAAATTTTATGCACACTGGAAAGGTCGTGGAAATCCGTGGGTGTTGGAGTCGAAGGCAAAAGAAGGAAAATACGAAGAAATTCCAAATTATATTGAGAATATCGCTAAATCAACTGCTCGATTCCGTGAGTTAAAGAAAGAATACGATGGGGATATGGATAAAGTTTGGCGTGATATGAAGAAAAAAAATAAAATGAGGGTCTTTACATGGCAAGGTGAACGTGACACGGTACTTTCGTCGATGGATTCGATTCGTCATTACAAGTTTTTCTTACATTCGAGTTTCTTGGCAATGGACCCCCGCAACGGTCATATCAAGGCTTGGGTAGGGGGCATCAACTATAAGCATTTCAAATACGACCACGTTTATCAAGGTAAACGCCAGCCAGGGTCAACTTTTAAGCCATTTGTTTATTGTACGGCCATTGATAATGGCTTCTCAACTTGTGAGCGAGTAATTGACCAACCGATTACGATTCAAGTGCCAGGAAGTAGTTGGACACCGAAAAACTCGGATGGTAAATATTCGTATCGTTCGATGACGCTACGTCAGGCTTTGGGGCAATCAGTCAATACCGTAAGTGCTTACCTGATTAATCAGTTTAAGGCCGAAAATGTTATTAAATATGCTCATAAATTGGGTATTAAGAGTGAATTGCCCGAAGTTCCAGCTATTTGTTTGGGTATTGGTGATGTTTCGCTCTATG
>JBKBSS010000317.1:0-3665 GCA_046291385.1 Emticicia sp.
AGATTTTTACAAAAAACTAACCTTTTAATTGTTAAGAACCAGCTAATATGTTTAACTTAGTAATATTCGGTCCTCCAGGAGCAGGAAAAGGCACACAATCGGCAAAGATTATTGAAAAATATAAATTAGCCCATATTTCGACGGGTGATATGTTCAGAATGCACATTAGTCAGAATACGACTTTGGGGCAAAAAGTAAAACAAATTCTGGCTGATGGTTTATTAGTTCCTGATTCTATCACAATTGATATGTTGGAAGAAGAAGTTCAGAATAACCCAGAAGCAACTGGCTTTATTTTTGATGGTTTTCCACGAACAGTTGCACAAGCCGAAGCTCTTGATAAGTTTTTAGAAGGTAAAAACGAAAAGATTGATTTGGTTTTACAATTAGACGTTACGGAGTCGGAAATTAAAAGCCGTATTGCTGAAAGGAAAAAAGTAAGTGGCAGAGCCGATGACGACGAAGATAAGTTAATCAAACGCATTGATGAATATTTTACTAAAACGATTCACGTTTTACCTTTTTACCAAGAACAAGGCAAAGTGGTGAAAATCAACGGAATAGGAGAGGTAGAAAGTATATTTGGCATGATTTGTGCCGCAGTTGATGAAGCAAAATAATTATTATTATCCCTCAGAAACGTGAGTGGATTTGGGTATTTTAAACTAATAATATCATTTAAAATACCCTCATATTGTACATTGAGATATTGAATTGAGCTATGACGAGTAACTTTATTGATTACGTAAAAATAAACTGTGTTTCAGGAAATGGTGGTGCTGGTTGCAGACACTTTAGGCGTGAAAAACACGTACCTAATGGAGGTCCTGATGGCGGCGATGGCGGCAGAGGTGGACACATAGTGTTGCGTGGAAATTCTCAATATTGGACTCTCCTGCACTTAAAATATCAGAAGCACATAAAAGCACAGCATGGAATTGCGGGAGAAGGTGCAAAACGCTCAGGCCGCCAAGGCGAAGATGAATTTATAGAAGTACCACTCGGAACTATTGCAAAAAACGCCGAAACTGGCGAAATAATTGGAGAGGTAACCGAAGACGGACAACAAATAATCATGCTCTCAGGTGGAAGAGGCGGCTTAGGCAATTGGCACTTTAGAAACTCGACCAATCAGGCACCCGAATATCACCAAACTGGTGATGCTGGTGAAGAGTTATGGATAATTTTAGAATTAAAAGTGTTGGCAGATGTGGGCCTTGTAGGCTTCCCAAATGCTGGAAAATCAACACTGCTTTCTGCAGTATCGGCGGCTAAACCAGAAATCGCTGATTACCCTTTTACAACCCTTACCCCCAACCTTGGCGTAGTTGCCTATCGTAATTTCAAGTCGTTCGTAATGGCCGATATTCCTGGGATTATCGAAGGTGCATCCGAAGGGAAAGGTCTTGGGCTTCGCTTCCTAAGACACATCGAAAGAAACTCAATTTTGCTGTTTGTAGTTTCGGCCGATGCTGAAAACCCATTGAAAGAATATAAAACCCTTCTCAAAGAATTAAAACTGTATAACCCTGAATTGCTTGATAAGAAAAGAGTACTAAGTATTTCAAAAATTGATTTGATTGATGAAAAACAAATCAAGAAAATAAAGACCAAAATTCCCGAAGATTTACCTTATGTGTTTTTCTCGGCAGTAACAAATCAAGGAATTGATGAATTGAAAGATTTGATTTGGCAAAATTTGGAAAGATAAACCATGCGATAAACCCGCATATTTTTTTCGATTATACTTTTTTTACTTTTTATACACACAACTCCGACTTATACTCTGAGTGAACTTTTATTTATTTCGTCGCCATGAAAAAAACTTTTTTAAGTTTATTTCTTTTGGTGCATACAACTGTTTTTGCTCAAATAGCAATTACCTTTCCTGTAAATAGGGCAGTTTTTCAAAGAAACGGCTCAAATACAGGTGTGATTCCTATTGTAGGTACTTTTCAGACCAGAGTTGAAAGAATTGATGCACGCCTGACTCCAATCAAGGGTGGAAATGCCATTGATTGGACTACTATTTCGGTTAATCCAAATTTTGGTACTTTTATCGGTAATATATTTGCCCAAGCTGGTTGGTATAAACTCGAAGTGAGGGCGTTGAAAGGTGGAAATATAGTCGGTACATCAACGATTGAAAAGGTTGGAATCGGCGAAGTTTTCGTTATCTCTGGGCAATCAAATGCACAAGGCTATGAAAATAGAGGTAATCCGCCAGCAAATGATGACAGAGTAAATTGTATCACAAACTTTTTTTCTTACGGACAAACAACCGAACCTCCATTCCCGATTATTGCTCAAATCACAGAAAATGTTAAAATAGCTCCTTTTGGAAATGGCTCATGGTGTTGGGGGAAACTTGGCGACCTTTTGGCCGAAAAACTTGATGTACCGATTTTGTTTATCAATACAGGTTTTGAAGCGATGGGTATTGAAGCATGGAGAAAAAGTGCTGATGGTGAAAAAGGACAAGATTTTTATTCGGGAAATTTTGCACTGCCTGGTTATCCTTACGAAAACCTTAAAAAATCGTTGCACTATTACGCTAATATGTTTGGGGTTCGTTCGATTCTTTGGCAACAGGGCGAAACTGATAATGATAAACGAACGAGTACCGAAATATATAGACAAAATTTGGAGTATATTATTTCGAAAAGCAGAAGCGATACGGGTAAAAATATAAGTTGGATGGTAAGCCGTGCGAGTAGGGTAAGTACGGGTACATATCAGCCAGTGATTGATGCACAAAATCAGGTAATTCAAAATTATCCGAATACTTTTGAAGGGCCAAATACAGATTTATTAACCGATAGAACTGACGGGGTGCATTTTTTTGGAAATGGTTTAGTAGAATTGGCAAGAGCATGGGATAGTAAATTAGATTTGAATTTTTTCTCAAAAACAAGTCCGATTCCGCCATCAAGTCCACTTTTTTTTAATTTAAGCTGTAATCCCGATGACTCACAAAAACCTGTCAAAATCTTCATGCCCAATGGCTTTAAAGAATATTATTGGACAAACGGTTTCAGTGATTTATCAAAAACTGCTTCGCTTCAAACCTCGACTGGTTTTTATCGTGGGCGAGCCATTGATTTTTTTGGAAATGTTTATTATACCCCACTGGCTAATTATTCTTCACTTTCGGTAACTGACCGACCGAATATTCAAGCGGAAGGTGCTACGAGTTTTTGTGAAGGTGGAAGCGTAAAACTTACTTCTAATGTCGAGCAAGATATTTTTTGGAATACGGGAGCGAGTTCAAAGTCAATCACCGTTGCTCAGAATGGTTTTTACACCGTAAGTCAAGTGAATTATTTAGGTTGTTTTTCAAAATCAAACGGTATTTTGGTTGAGATATTGCCAAAACCTGATGTAAAGATTTTTGCCGAGGGAGAAACTGCCTTTTGTGCTGATAAATCAGTGAAGCTGACTGCCAATAATAGAAATAATCTTGTTTGGAATAATGGTGAAACCAATACTTCGATTAATGTAAGTAAAGCAGGCGATTATTTTGCAAGAGTTAAAAATGAGTTTGGCTGCGAAGGAATTTCTCAAAGTATTAATGTGAAGATAAACCCCCAGCCCGAAATTCCGATTATTACGCCAGACGGCCCTACGTCATTTTGTGCCGATAAAAGTGTAAAACTTAAATCAAA
>JBKBSS010000031.1:0-5674 GCA_046291385.1 Emticicia sp.
CAGTAGCACAAGGTTTCGGTTCACTCGGTATGATGACATCAGTATTGGTTACGCCAAGTGGCGATGTATTGGAAGCGGAAGCTGCACACGGAACAGTTACTCGCCACTACCGTGACCACCAAGCTGGAAAACCAACTTCAACAAACCCAATTGCATCTATCTTTGCTTGGACTCGTGGTTTAGAGTTCCGTGGTAAATTAGATGGCAACCAAGAATTAATTGATTTCTGCCAAGCTTTAGAACAAGTTTGTGTTGAAACGGTTGAGTCGGGTAAAATGACTAAAGATTTAGCGGTTTGTATTCACGGAAATAAAGTGAAACACGGCGAGCATTATCTTTATACAGAAGAATTCTTAGATGCGATTGACCAAAATTTACAGGTTAAATTAGCTGCAAAGTAATAGTAAACCCCTCTATAAAAACCCAGATGCCTCGACTGTAATGGTTGGGGCATTCTTTTTGTGGCCTTGTGTAAAGCAACCGTAGAGCTTTGACTCTGACAATGAGTCTTTGGTGTGTGAGAGGGTATTTCATTTTTCCAGTCAAAGCTACCGAATTTTTTGAGCCAAGATACTAAGGTTGACCTTGATTGAATCCCATACTTGCGTTGAGTTCCTGTGGTAGATAATTTGCATTGCTCTGTTGCTCGAACAATTTGAAGTTTCAGACTCTCCTGTAATCAAGCTGACTTCGCTTGAAATAATTAGTTTTCCCGTCCATATAACGATGTCTTTTGTGTATCGCTATTTCAGAATAAGACAATAAAGGTACAAAAAATGGCCGATTGTGTGAGCAATCGGCCATTTTTATATAACAGTAGATACAAATTTTGTTGAAAACTATTTTATCTACTGTTGACCATAGTCTATTGACTGTGGTCCATATTACAAGTGAATAACCTCTCCATAAGCCGCCGCCGCCGCTTCCATGATTGCTTCCGACATGGTTGGGTGTGGGTGAACCGACTTGATGATTTCCATACCAGTTGTTTCGAGTTTACGAGCTACAACTGCCTCGGCAATCATTTCGGTTACGTTATTTCCAATCATGTGGCAACCTAACCACTCACCGTATTTGGCATCAAAAATAACTTTTACGAAACCTTCTGGCACGCCACCAGCTTTTGCTTTACCCGATGCCGAGAATGGAAACTTACCAACTTTGATTTCGTAACCCGCCTCTTTAGCTGCTTTTTCGGTATAACCAACCGATGCAATTTCTGGCGAACAATACGTACAACCAGGAATGTTTTTGTAGTCGAGTGGTTGTGGGTGGTGACCCGCAATTTTCTCCACACAAATAATTCCTTCGGCCGATGCTACGTGAGCCAATGCTTGGCCAGCAGTTACGTCACCAATGGCATAATATCCTGGGATATTTGTTTCGGCAAAGCCATTTACCAAGATTTTGCCTCTGTCAGTAGCAATACCGACATCTTCTAAACCAATATTTTCGATATTTGCTACAATTCCTGCGGCTGAAAGTACAACATCAGTTTCGATTTTGATTTCACCCGTCGGTGTTTTTACCGTCGAAACGCAACCGCTTCCTGAAGTATCCACTTTCTCTACACTTGAACTTGTATAGATTTCGATGCCCAATTTTTTGTAGATTTTTGCTAATTCCTTAGAAATATCTTCATCTTCTACTGGAACGATGTTTGGCATAAATTCAACGATGGTTACTTTCGTACCCATGCTTGCATACACATACGCAAACTCAACACCGATTGCACCCGAACCCATTACCAACATTGAAGTTGGTTGTTTTTCGAGGGTCATTGCTTTGCGATATTCGATTACTTTTTCACCATCAAGCGGCACGTTTGGCAATTGTCTTGCTCTTGCACCCGTCGCAATGATGATGTGTTTTCCTTCTACGTCAGTTTTCTTACCTTCGGCATCAGTAACTTCTACTTTCTTGCCAGTTTTTACTTTTCCGTAACCATTGATTACGTCAATTTTGTTTTTCTTCATCAAGAAAGTTACGCCTTTGCTCATTCCTTCGGCAACGTTGCGTGAACGCTTGATAACCGCACCAAAATCTGCATGAGCCTCACTCACTTCGATACCATAATCTTTTGCGTGCTTGATGTACTCAAATACTTGAGCCGATTTTAACAACGCTTTTGTTGGAATACAACCCCAGTTGAGGCAAATACCACCTAAATTTTCTTTTTCTATGATGGCTGTTTTCAAGCCTAATTGTGATGCACGAATGGCAGCTACATAACCGCCAGGACCACTTCCAAGTATAACAACGTCGTATTGTGCCATAAAAATGTTTCTTGTTAATTGAAAACCTTGGTGCAAAATTAGACAAAATAGCTGATACTCAAAAGGTAGGGCAGAATATGTTAGAAATGAGGCAGAAAAGTATTGAAGATGCTTGATTTCGGTAGCAAGACAAGGGAAACGAGACAGAAGATAAGAGTTTTTTTTCAAGTCTAAAGTCTCATGTCGCTTGTTTTTTATCTCAAACCTAAATCTCCATCAGCTTCTTCAAATTTTCTCCATAAGCCGAACCAGTTTCTATTTTTGAGGTTTTTGTATCTCGCATAATTACCAAATATTTTCCGCTAAAATACTTTTGTAACTCTTTGATTAATAGCGAGTTGATGATTGATGAGCGACTTATTCTGATAAAGTTTTCTTTATCATTCTGAATCTCCAAATGAGCATTTTTGCCGTAAATTAATTTAAGTTTACTAAGCCATAAGCTGCCCAATAGTTTGGCAACCATTCTTTGGATTCGGCAGCCGCAATGCGTTCTAATTGACTAATTGCTTGCTTGTTATTTTTGGTGTTTTCAAATTCACTAAGCAAGCCAATGGCTTTTTCCATTGCCGATACGTAGGCAGGATTTTGTGCATAAATTTCGGTAATTAGCAATGTTAATAAGCTGATTACAAATAAAATACGTTTCATTTTGATTATTGTTTAAATGTTGAAAATAGCTTTTTCTGATTTGTAGAATCAAAGTTATATGGACTTTTATTGCTGAAATATTGATTTCTGAACGAATGCCTGTTTTTATGGAGTAAACGTATAAATCAATTCTCCAAATCTGCTTTTTTGGGTTTGTCGAGTTGCTTGGAAAGATTCATCGAAATACCTAAGAAAAAGGTTCTGTAAACGGTGGAGTTGCTTCAAATCTTTGTTTGCCATCGCTTGAATAACGGTAGCCAAATACACTTTTCGGATAAAAAACTACAAAGTTTTCTTTAATAATTTTTATGTAACTGCCCCAAAAGCTCACCTTTTCGGTCAGTTACTTTGCCTTTGATGGTTATTTGAGCAAAAAAATGTGGAAGAAGTAAGAATTGAAGTAAAAGAGTGAGTAATAGCTTTTTCATAAATTTGTGTTTTTTGATGACACAAACTTATGCTTGAAAAACTTCTCAAATTAGAGTTTTCAGACAAACGCCTGTTTTTGAAGAATAAACTTAGCAGATAATGGAGTGAAATAAATCAAGGTTTAGAAAAAAGCATCTTCAAAGTGCATGATTTCAAATTTCTCGCCCACGGTGATAGCGATGATGTCGAAACGCACGTTTCCGTGCCAGTTATGCTGATAAATATAGTTTTCGGCAGTTTTGATGATAAGACTCGCTTTGTTTTTTGAGATAGTTTGTTCGGGAAAGCCATGAGCAACCTCTGACCTTGCCCGAACTTCTACAAAAATCAACCACCCATCTTTGAGAGTAACAATATCTATTTCGCCTTTTCCGTGCGTATAGTTTTGGTCGAGAATCTCGTAACCTTTCTTTTGCAAGAATTTGGCCGCCATTGCTTCGGCTTTATTGCCAGTATCGTTATGTTCAGCCATTGCGTGTAGAGCAAGTTTTCAACCTGTTGATGACGTAGTAGATAAAAAAGACAGGCTGAAAACCTGTCCTAAATTAATTCTGCAATTACAGTTTCGCCTCCAACTGGCTTATCGTCGATATTCACTAAAATTTTTGCATCTAAAGGCAAATAAATGTCAATTCTTGAACCAAATTTGATAAAACCAAATTCCGAACCTTGTTCTACGGCCTGTCCTTCTTTTACGTACCAGCAAATTCTACGAGCCAAAGCTCCCGCAATTTGGCGAAACAAAACCTCTGTGCCGTTGTGGTGTTTCACGACGATTGTGGTGCGTTCGTTTTCAGTACTTGATTTTGGATGCCAAGCAACCAAGTATTTTCCAGCGTGATATTTGACATAAGTTACAATTCCTGCAATCGGATTGAAATTGATATGCACATTGAGTGGCGACATAAAAATCGAAACCTGACGGCGTGGGCCTTTGAAATATTCAGTTTCCACAACTTCTTCAATCACAACCACTTTACCATCGGCAGGAGCAATTATGTGTTTCGGGTTTACAGGCGTAGTTCTTGTTGGTTTACGAAAAAACTGAACTACAATCACAAATAAAAACAAACTTACGATGAGTAGTAGTATATGTAAAATTTCTTGTTCGGGTAAAAAATATCTTAAAGCCGCATTAGCCGCCAGTAGTCCAATAATTGTTAACGAAATCGTTCCTGTGCCTTCCTTGTGAAGTGTCATTTTTTGAGGTGTTTAGTTTTTTAGAACCGCAAATATAATCAAACAATGTTTTTACGTTATCTTCACAGCTCAAATATTTATAATGCGTGTGCAAAAGCTGTGGATAAGTTGGTGTTTCACGTGGAAAAACTCTTGATATATATGCAAAAAATCTTTTTTTGGCGAAACTGGCCTAAAAATGAACAATTTAGCTTTGTTTTTATTTTTACGATTCTTCTATCTGCAATTTTATTACTTGGATTTTATTGGTTCAAAGGTTTAGAAAATGTCATTCATTGGGACATTCTGAGCGAGCTTGACGAAATTCCAGCCGCTTTAGATACTTTCTCAGACGGCACTCTAAAGTTTACCATCAACGGAAATGCTTATATCGTCAAAGAGCGTTATCTCGCTTCGGTGATGGATGTAAACTTTTGGGCAAATCATGCTTTTGCGGTATTATTTATTTTAGGGCTGAATCTACTTTTAAGTGCGTTTTCGGGCATGGGTCGTTATTGGTTTTTGGGCGGAATGGTTTTGTTGGCAGGTATTCTGATAACCTTTCATCTCGAAATTGCCTTTAATTCCGTCAATCAATTGCCTTTTTTGGTGGCTTTTGGTGCGTTTGCTGGTTTAGCTTTTTACTTCAATACTTTTGCTACGAAAATTAATGCCCTGAAAAGATTCTTAGCCTTTCTTATTTTGAGTATTGCTG
This sequence comes from Emticicia sp., assembly GCA_046291385.1. Lineage (GTDB taxonomy): Bacteria > Bacteroidota > Bacteroidia > Cytophagales > Spirosomataceae > Emticicia. The sequence continues at coordinate 5,251 of JBKBSS010000031.1, forward strand.
CTGCCGCCTTGATTGGTTTTACGGCAAAAGCTCCTAATCCAAGTTTGGCAGTTTTTTCTTATGGTTTACTTTCGGCAATTATTTTGTCAGCGATATTTATTCTGTTTGTTTCCCACGAAATTTCGGCGGGTTTGGTTTGGGTTGTGTCAAATTCGGGCGTGAAAAACCGTAATCATATTCCTCCTTTTTTGGCTATTTCGAGTATTTATTTGCTTAATGTACTTTTGATTTATCTCGAAAAATCTCAATATATCGACTGGAACATCATTTCAATAAATCCAGTGGCTCTCTTTGGTATTTCTATGCTTTTAGGAATTTGGGGTTTTAGAGATTATTCTGAGCAGTCAAATTTCTTCGATTTTCGGAGCATTGGCTCGTGGTTGTATTTAGGTTTGGCAATCATCACAACCGCTACGATTGGTTA
>JBKBSS010000031.1:5771-15795 GCA_046291385.1 Emticicia sp.
TACGCCTACGCAACCGCCAACGACCCACTTATTGAATCTTTCGAGGATTTTATCTCATACACTCACGTAGCGATGGGGTTTTGCTTTTTCTTTTATGTGCTAATAAACTTTACGCAACCGCTTCAAAAAGGTTTGGAAGTGCATAAAGTGATTTACAAACCAAAGTTTTATGAGTTGTTGCTTTTCAGAATGGCGGCAGCAATTTTGGTTTTCATGCTGATTTCGTTCAAAAACTATAATAATTACTTCCAAACTAAAGCGGGCTATTATAATGCTATTGCCGATTATTATACGGCTACCGAAGATTTTCAAGCGGCCGAAACTTTTTATAAGGAAGCTTTACACTTTGATATTCGTAATCATAAATCAAATTATGCTTTGGCGTCGTTGGCTCTGAAAAATGGCGATAAAGAAAATACGGGCATATTTCTGAAAAACGCTTTAGAAAAAAATGCGAGTCCGTTTGCGTATGCGGGTTTGAGTAAGGTTTTGCAAGAAAAAGATATGTTTTTTGATGCACTATTCACTTTGCGTGAAGGCGTGAGTAAATTTCCGCAAAATCAACAACTTTTAACCAACATTGCGTATCTCTACGAAAAAACAAAAGTGCTTGATTCAACCTTTGTTCATCTAAATTTAGCAAAAACAAACTGCACTGATTGCGATTTGGCTGAATCTAATTTATTGGCGTATCAATTAAAGTATGGAGAAAAAGATTCGCTTTACAAGATATTGATTGCTTCAAATCCAAAACTTGGCGGAGATAATCGAGCAACTAAGAGTATGAGTCTTCGTGCAAATAGGGCAGCCGCTGATAAAATTTTACAACAGCAAGCTACAACAAATATCGAATTCACCAAAGATTCGGCCATAAACGTAAGCCAATTTGCATTGCTTTATAATTTATCGTCATTTAATAATGCCATGTTTCCGTATTCAAGCAAAGATTTGCAGAATATTCAGCGAAAAGAAGCAAACAACGATTTCTTTGAAGATTTAGAATTTGCTATTGCTTCCCGAAACTATTTTAGCGAAAACAAACTCGAAGGAATGAAACAACTGGCGGTTTTGGCTAATGATTCGACCAAACACAAACCTTTATACAATCAAGTGGCTGGAATGTGGTTTTTGCAACAAGGTGTTTATGACAAATCCGTAGAATTTCTCGGTAAAGCTGGCGATGTATCTTCGGTAGAAGTTTTACAAAAACAAAATTATCAACAAACTATTGCCAAATTCCAAAAAGCTAAAGCTGAGGAATTATTTAAAACTGCTTCAACTAAAAAAGCTGACTTTGATAAGATTTTGCAGGAAAATCCGCTAAACCCTTATGTTTTGAATAAAGTCACGGATTTTTATAACAATACGCTCAAAAAGCCCAACGATGCTTATAATTTTGTTTTCAGAGCGGCCGAATTAAACGATACTTCTGCCGAAATCTGGAAACTTTATACACTTCAATCGCTCAAAATTGGCTTGACCGACTACGTAGCCGATGGTTTGGCGAAAGTCCAACAACTGAGTACCCCTGCCGATTATCAAGCATTTTTTTCCACCTATCAAGCCCAAAAAGCATTGATGGAAAAAACAAAGGACGGTTTTGAATGATTCAGTAATTTAGCCCTCAAACCCCCAGAGGGGGATTTTAATAAATAAAAAATCTTTTTAAACCCCCTCTGGGGGCATGGGGGCTTATGAAAATCATCGAAACAACCAATATTTCAAAACGCTACATCATGGGTAGCGAAATTATTGACGCCTTAAAATCCGTTACGATTTCGGTCGATAGAGGCGAATATGTAGCATTTATGGGGCCTTCAGGGTCGGGTAAATCTACATTAATGAATATTATTGGTTGCTTGGATTCTCCAACGGGCGGGCGATACGTCTTGAATAATCACGACGTAAGTAGTATGAGCGAAAACGAACTGGCCGAAATACGAAACAAAGAAATTGGCTTCGTTTTTCAGACATTCAACTTGCTTCCTCGTCAATCTGCCCTTGAAAATGTGGCTTTGCCGTTGATTTATGCAGGTTATACAAAATCTCAACGCACCGAAAAAGCAATGCTGACACTCAAAAATGTTGGTCTTGATAATAGAGCTCATCACAAACCCAACGAGCTTTCGGGTGGACAACGCCAGCGTGTAGCCATTGCTCGTGCTTTGGTCAATGACCCAAGTATTCTTTTGGCCGATGAGCCAACAGGAAACTTAGACACAAAAACGTCTTATGAAATCATGGAATTGTTTGACCAGCTTTATTCAAAAGGGAATACAATCGTAATGGTTACGCACGAAGAAGATATTGCTAAGTATTCTCACCGAATCATTCGTTTGCGTGATGGTTTATTGGAGTCAGACAAAGTAAATCCAGCACCAACTAATCCACGTGAAATGGCGAAACTTTTTGCCGAAAAAGTGAAAGAGTAAAGCATTCTACCGTTCAATCAAAAAGCGTGGGATTATTTTTATAAAAACTGATATATTTCAAACTAAAATACCTTCTTTATCGTTTATATTAATATATCACAAATCAAACTTGTTATGAAAAAAGTATTGTCATTTTTATCATTAATGCTGGTTGTCAGCACATTATCATTTGCACAAAGTCCAGCCGTTTCGGCAGAAAGTGCTAACGTAAAAGTAACTTACGGTCAACCATCTAAAAAAGGTCGTGTGATTTTTGGAGGATTAGAAAAATTTGGAACAATCTGGCGTACAGGTGCTAATGGAGCAACTGAAATCACTTTTAAAAAAGATGTAAAATTTGGTGGTAAATCTGTGAAAGCAGGTACTTATTCTTTATTCTCGAAATTAGGCGAGAAAGAATGGACTATCATTCTAAATAGCGAATTAAAGCAGTGGGGAGCTTATGGATACGATAAAATCAAAGATAAAAACGTAGCCGAAGTTACAGTTCCTGTAAAAATATTGAAAGACGTAGTAGAGAAATTAACAATCACTACTGACGATAAGACTTTAACCATTTCCTGGGATACGACAAGTGTTGCCGTTCCTATGGAGTTTTAGGGTTTAGGTAAGTGTAGTAATAAAAAGCCGAGGTTTTGCCTCGGCTTTTTTTGTTGCTCGTTCCCTTCGGCTACACTCAGGGAACGGAAAGAGTTACTTTTTCCCAACAAATCTCTCAAAAAACTCATAAATGCGTAGCATACGGTCGATTCTTTGACGGACATTTCCTGTGCGAGAAAGTTCGTGCGTGCCACCTGGCATTCTTACGTATTCTACTTCTTTGCCCATAATTTTCATGGATTTATACATCATTTCACTTTGAATCACGCCCGTGCGAAGGTCGTTTTCGCCGTGTTTGATGAGCAATGGTGTACGAATTTTATCAACAAACGTATAAGGAGAATTTGTTTCTAAGACCTTTTCTTGTGTATCATTCCACGGATAATTGAAATAACTCGGAATCAAACGCCATGCGTTTCCTTCGCCTAAGAAAGTTGTGAGGTCATAAACGCCACGTTGTGCAAATGCTGCTTTGAAACGGTGGTCGTGTGCCACAATCCAAGCTGTCAAATAACCCGCATACGAGCCACCTGTGATTACTTGGCGAGAAGTATCTACCCAAGAAGCTTTGGCGGCGTCGGTTGCTGCTGCGAGTACGTCTTCGGTTGGGCCTGTTCCCCAATCTTTAATATTTGCACGCAAGAAATCTAAACCATAACCACCCGAACCACGTGGATTGGCGTAAACTACACCGTAGCCTTGCGAACAAAAATATTGATGCTCATGCCACATCGAAAACTCACCTGGCCCCCACATAGCAGTTGGACCTCCGTGCATATTCAATAAAAGTGGATATTTCTTGCCTGCCTCAAAATTGGTTGGTTTCATTATCCAATACTCAATTTTTTGTCCTTTTGAGTTGGTATAAATGCGTTTTTCTGGAAAACTCAATGCTTTATTTTTTACCCAATCATTTACCGAAGTCAGTTTTACAGGGTTTTTCATCTGTAAATCTGCTACGTAAAGTTCATTTGGATTAGCAACTTCGGTTTTTGAATAAAGTATTTTATCGGCCGATAAATCAAATCCTAAAATTCCTGACTCAAAATCAGTTAATTGTTCCACTTTTTTACTCACAACATCAACTCTATAAATCGGCTGACCACCGTTTGATTGTGCCGTGAAATAAACATATTTCATATCTTTCGACCAAGTTAGTCCACCAACCGAGCGGTCGAATTTAATCAATTGCGGATTTGAACCATCAGCTTTGGCAATGTACAAATCGCCAATATTTACGCCCTGCGAGTTAGATTTTGTATAAACAATGCTTTTTCCATCGGGCGACCAAGTTACGCCACCAAACGATTTTCCTTTTTCGCCCAAAATTACTTTATGATTTGAGCCATCGGCATTCATCACCAAAATTCTGTTATCTTGCTCACGGTCAGGGTGTTGTAATGAATCGAGAGCTGTTTGTACCACAATTTGTCCATCTTGTAGCCATGCTCCGCCACCGTAACTTCTAAAACCAGTTGTTAGAGGCGTAGCTTTTGCACCTTCTTTTACTTCGATTGTATAAATATGCGAAAAATTCAATTCGGGTTGAGTTGTAGCTTCTCCCTGAAAAGTAAGACGATTGATAACTTTCGCTTTTTTATCTTCAACATCTTTTTCCAAATACGCTCTGATTTCTTCGATTGTACCATCAGGATTTGGTTTTACACCTTTAGTTGGTTTTAGAAATTCATTTTTTGCAAAACCAGGTTTTTCTAAAGACCAAGTAGGAATTCCTTTTGAAGGGTTCAGTACAGAATCTTTCAAAAGTTCGGTCAACGAAAGTCCAACGCTGAAAGAGATTTTCGAGCCATCTTTCGACCAATTTGGATTAGACGCACCGTATTTTGAATCGGTTAGCTGAAAAGCTTCGCCACCATCAAGCGGCATTACAAAAATTTGAGATTTACCTTTTACCGTTCGTGCAAAGGCAATTTGTTTACTATCGGGCGACCACACCGCACTACCAACACTTTCAACTCCACGAGTGATTTGCTTAACTGTTTGAAAATCAGTCAGGAACAAATGGGTGCGATAATCGTATTCGAGTTTGTTTTCTTCGCTTGTTTCGGAAGTTCGGAGCGAGTAAATGGCTTTTTTTCCATCAGGAGCAGTACTGATAGAGCCAATTTGTTTGATTCGGGTGAGGTCTGTTACTAATACTTTTTCTTTGCCGACTTGGGCAAAAACTAAGTTTGAAATGAAGATAAGGGTTAGAATTATTCTCATGTTTGATTGTTTTTGAAATTTACTTGGTAAAAGTACAAAAACAAATCAAAATTGCACTCAGGCATTATGATTGAGACGAATTTTATGATACATATCGTGCATAACTTGCATGTGTGGAGCAGTTAGAACTGCAAGCCCCAAAAAACTATATGCCATTATTGCATTGTTATTGATGAACATAAAACCCGTGAGGCCAAAAATCAGAATTCCCCCGATAGCCAGTAAGCTATAAAACACAATTTGTCGGATAACACGATTGGCAGTATTGAAGTTACTATTGTTTCGGAGATAAGAAGTGATGTTTTTGAGAGATAAAGTCGAGTGCCAGATTACGAAATAAAAAGTAAAACCCAAAACCATCGGAAGGTTATAAAGAATAACCAAAATCAACAGAAATTGTATAGAAAAATATCTGTTTTCCGAAAAGACAACATCTTTGTTTTTTACGAAATAAACAGTCGCACTAAGTACGAACAATATGACTGCTGACATTATTAATTCAATTCGATGAGAATCAAGCCAATTGATAAATGCCAAATTATTAGAACCCGCCTCAAAAAGCAATAAAATTGGTCGGACTTCATTGAAATTAGGCATCAGAATTAAGCTCAAAATGACTAATCCGTAACTTGTTACGAGAAGTTTGCCGAGAAGTGTATCTGTTTTGAAGCGATGCAAATCGGTTTCGCCAAAATGGTAAGCAGCAAGAAAAATAAACAAAATGTTTCCAATCAATGGAAAAAACCAAAGCATAGCACCAAAACCTACGAGTCTGCCCAGATAATTGACAAAAAAGAATAACATCGAAAAGCGTTTCTTTTCACTATTTGCATTTTGGTTGGCAACCAATAAATCGGCAGCTCCGTGCGGAATGCCCAAAAACAAAATGCCAATAGCAAATGCTAAAAATTGATTTTCTACTGAAATATGCTGAATGTATTGATGCACAAACAGCATAGAGAAACCTACAAACAAGAGGATGATTCTCATTGGTTTTGAGTATTTAGCAGAAAAAAAGAAACTGATTATATTGTGGAGAAGAAAATTGTTTTGCCCAAAACCTTAAAGATTTTGGGCAAAAACAATGTAAGTTTTAAGCTAAAACTTTCTTAGATTCAGTAGTTGCAATGTTATACACTACTAAACCAAAACCTATTTTGTTGATTGCATCAGCAATGTTGTAAAATAAGTTCAAATCTTTTGTTTGGAACAAACCTGCACCATCTGGTCCTAACCAACCACCAGGGCCAGCCATGTAACCAATTGGATAGATTGCCCAACCAGCTAATACGAACCAAGCAAGTGCTTTGATTCCTGACTTTACTGAATCAGAGTTTGAAGTATCAGCTAATTGTTTTGCCTCACCAGCCCATGCTGAATAAAGTACATAAACATAACCAAGTGTTGAAATTACACCCCACATTACTGAATGACTTGTTGATGCAGTAGGATTAAATGCTTCTCCGATATAACCCGCTACTAACATCACTACTGATGCCAATATGAGTTTCCACATGAAAGCTGGTTTTGCACCTGCTGGCTTGAGCAATAAGTAAAACTCAACGCACATCAAAGGCACAGTAAGTGTCCAGTCGATATAACGCAAAGCTACTGGAGTTTCGCCCGTTGCTGCGTAAAAATCTCTCATGTAGTAGTAGTGAACCGCTGCGATACCAGTGATTAGACCTGAAACTAAAAGAGAAGTTTTCCACTTGCCATCAACGCTTCCTCTTTCAAAAAAGAAAAATACTGATGCTGCTAACATAGCCATGTAGCCTGTGAAAAATGTAAATGAAACTGGGTCTTTGCCGTCAATGCTGACGATGTTTAGGAATAGAGTGTACATTGATTGAATTGTTGTTTTAGTTGAACAATACAAATACAACTGGATAATATAAAATTTTGTTTAGTATTTTTATTAAAAAACTAAACAATCGTTAAATCTTAAAAGTCTTAAATTGTATTATTCAAAGAAAATAATAGAAAATATCCAAATTCCTTCCGTAAGAAACCAATACAAATTTTTTTTATAAAAAATAAGAAAATTTTAAAATATAACCGTTTGCATCTGTCCCTTCTGACGAAATATATAAATCTCCATTGGGCGTGAAGCAGATGCCTTCGGGTTGAACAAAGGTTTCGGGGCTTAGTTCGATGAGCGTATTTTTTTCACCTTTGGGCGATAAAATCAGTAGTTTTTTGCCTTGCGAAGAAATTACAAAGATTTCGCCCGTAATCGGATGCACTGCAATGCCCGATGGTGCGAAGGTTTTCTTATCATCACTGCTTTTTATCATATCTTCGTCGATGGTCAGATATTTCTCAAACTTTTCGGTGATTAATGAGTAAGAATAGATGGTTTTTTTATCGTTTTTATCTTTTTCTTTAGTTACGAGCAAAAGACTTTTGGTCTGTGGGTGATAACTCAGCCCTTCGTATTCTTTTACGTCGTTATCCGAGCAATCAATTTTTCTTTCTGAAGAATCACTGATTTTGAAGCCTTTGATTTTGCCATTGCTTTTCATGATAAAAATCTCATCTTCAACAACTTCGATGCCTTCGTAATCACCATTTTCGCCGATGTCGATTGTTTCTACAACTTCCTGCGAAGTTAAATCGTAGATAAAAACCGTTCCTTTTTCGTCGTTTACGCAAGCGAGTTGATTTTCTTTATAAAATGATAGCCCCGAAATTTCTTTGAGATTTTGGGGCATTTCCATTCTATTATTGGGTTTGTCAATATCATAGCGAAAAGTGTATTCTTTTACTTTTTTCTTGGGAAAACAAGCAAAAACAACCAAAACGATAACGAGAATTACGACAAAAATTTGTAAAATATTCATTGAGAAAAGTTTAAAAGTCCATAAAAAAAGCAACAATCAGACGAATCTGATTGTTGCTTCGCAATCTAACAAATAATTTGGGCTAACGAATCATTGATTCTCGCTTAATATTCGTCTTCATTAAAGAAAAAGTCATCTTTGGTCGGATAATCGGGCCAAATCTCCTCAATACTCTCATACGGCTGCCCGTCGTCTTCAAGTTCTTGTAGGTTTTCAATAACTTCAATGGGTGCTCCCGAACGAATCGAAAAATCTATCAACTCATCTTTTGTAGCGGGCCACGGAGCGTCCTCTAAATATGACGCAAGTTCGAGTGTCCAATACATAGTCTATATTCCTTTTTAGTTTTACAAAAAATTTAAGGCTGCAAAAGTATAACAAAAATTTACTTCACAAATGAAATAACGAAAAAATCTATTTAATTTCAAACGTTTTTTAAGAAAAATATTGTAAAAAACTGGAAAAACATTTCGGTTTAACAACAAAAACTCTGATTATCAATTAATTATATCTAAAGTTTTATTCAAAAAATCTCTTGATACTTACATTATGAAACGCTATACGCTTGCCCTTGATTTGGTTGATGACCCAATTTTAATTGCCGAATATGAAAAATTACACGAACGAATTTCGGACGATATCGCCAAAAGTATCACCGATGCGGGCATTACCGAAATGGAAATTTACCGAATCGGCAATCGCTTATTTATGATTATGGAAACCGAAGATGATTTTTCGTTTGAGAGAAAATCAGCAATGGATGCCAATAATCCCAAAGTGCAAGCGTGGGAAAACTTCGTTTGGAAATATCAACAAGGCTTGCCAATGGCGAATTTTGGTGAAAAGTGGGTGCTAATGAAACAGATTTTCAAACTGACAAACCAATAAAAAAATGAGTGAATAAGGCTCAAAGCATATTCACTCATCTTATTATTAATTTATTCGGGAATTAGATTTTGACAACTCTTTAAAAGTTGTCAAATCTTGTCGTAGTTGACTTTTATTCTCTGCTAATTTTACTCGCACCGCTGGTATTTGAGTCGAAATCTTTTACTTTTCCGAAGCTAATGTGACTTGCTCCACTGGCATCGGCTCTTGCTTGGTTGATTTCCATACGTTTGGCATCAATATGGCAAGCTCCCGAAATATCAATGTTTACTCTTTCGGCCGAGCCTCTCAAATCGGCTTTTGATGCACCCGAAGCATCAAATTCTATTTTACGAACTTCCACATCAATCGCAGCTTTCGATGCACCCGATAGCTGAATATCCAAGTCTTTGCTTTTATCTTTGAAACCAATGACTTTTAAAGTAGATGCTCCCGAAATATCAAGACCTTCGAGAGATGGCATCGTGATATTAATTCTAACGGTTTCGTTTCTTCTACCAAACGAAAATTTGTCTTTATGACCAATTTCGAGGGTATTGTTGCGAACTTCAAAATCAATATCATCCAAGTCTTTTTGGTCGTCGGTATCAGCGATAATTTCAAAAGAGTCACCTCTACGAATCGTTACTACGAATGCTCCGCCAACTTCTACTTTGTCAAAACCTTTCAAATCAAATTTCTTTTCGTGTTGTCCTTTTTCTTCAAAAACGCCATAATCAAAAGCTGAATTATTATCATCATAGTTGCGGTCATTGAGAGCTTCTTTTTCGTCATCGCTTAGTTTTGGACAATCACGGCAAACCATTCCAGAGTCACGCTTCATCACGTAAGTGTATTTATCCACATCATCGCCATCAATATCAAAGTTTTTGCGATTCCAATCTTGGCGATAAACACTGTGATAGAACGATTTTGTGATTTTGAAAGGCTTGTCGAAAGGAACAAAGAGCGTCATTTCGAGGTCTTGCCCACGGAAACGAGCATTTTCGGGCAAAGTTATGTTTTGGTCGAAAGTAAGCGTTGAATCTTTTTGAG
>JBKBSS010000318.1:0-3664 GCA_046291385.1 Emticicia sp.
GTAGATTTACACCACCACTGACCGACTCTTGTAAAAGTTGTCCGTTGGCATCAAAGTTTTTCTTAGTTACCTTCTTTATTTCGCCATTTCGTTTGTAAGTAATGGTCGTATTATTTCCAGCCGCATCGTATTCATAAGTATATTCTTCGGTATAATTTCCAGTATTTTTGCTCGAAAAATTATTGGTTTGTTTTAAAATCCGCCCCTGTTTATCATAAGTTTTTGTAAACTCTTGCTCTTTTACATCCTGACGAAAAAACGAGTAACTGGTTTCGGGACAAGTACCAACGGCTTGTAAATCAACTTGTGCGGTTGCGAAAAAAGGAATAAAACCTAAAACTATTTTAGTGAATTTCATATTAATTTGAATATTGTGGAGTAATTATAATAATTGCTTTATAATCAAGTGGTCCACTGTTAATAGTCGATAGTCCATAGTAACGTAAACTTTTGATTATCAATAGTTTACGTAAAAAAAGGTCGATTACTTTCATCCAACTACCTAAATTAAAAAATGTCTGGACTTTTATTAATACGAATTTACTAATTTTAATGCAAACTTTACGCTACGTGAAGAATTTTAAAAGCAAAAAAGTTGATTGTGTTGTGAAGCAACAGAACCAACCTCTAAGATTTGAAACAAAAAATAGGAAAACTCCTTGAAAAGAGTAAAAATAAATGGCAGTTTAGCGAAAAAAAGGACTTTTTGCTTATAAATATTAGCAATTTGTTCCATCAATATCACAAGTATCACCCACTGCTTCGATGGGCTGCATTTCGGCGGCAACTTTATTTAATGTATCCAAAAATACGCTCGTTGGTTGAGCTCCACTGATGCCATATTTATTATTTAAGATGAAAAACGGCACACCCGAAACTCCCAAACCCTGAAAATGCTTGATTTCCTGCGTAACGTGGTAGGTGATTTCTTCATTGGCCAGAATATTTTCGGTTTTTTCACGATTCCAACCAAAATCTGCCATGAAAGCGATAAGTTGTTCTTTCTCCGAAAAATCAATACCATCAGTAAAGTAGGCTTTAAAAAAACGCTCTTCTAATTCAATTTGTGTTCCTTCCTCACGGGCAATGTGCAGCATTTTGTGTAAAGGAATTGTATTAACAGCTTTTGGCATTTTATCGAAATTAAAAGCGATTCCTGCTTTAGCTCCCACTCCCGAAACTCTTTGAAAAATCTGTTCGATTTGGTCGATACTACCAAACTTCTTGGCAAAATATTCATCACGAGAAACTCCTTCGGCTGGAATTGTTGGGTCGAGCTGATATGGATGCCAAGTAATCTCTACGGGTTGACTATCAAAACTTTCGAGGGCTTTTTCTAAATGTTTTTTCCCGATATAGCACCACGGACACGCTACATCAGATACTATATCAATTTGCAAAGGTTTGTTGTTCATTCTGTATAATTGTTTTCAAGAAAAACCCATGTTTCGAGTATTTGGTTCAAAAAAAAGGAGTTCGATTAATCGAACCCCTTGCATATTATTCTTGTAAATTATTGACTAAAAGTATGTTAGACTACTCTATGGACTATTGACTAAACTGTTGACTACTAAACAAATTCTTTGCCTTTTGTCGCAGCTATTGCCACAAATTCCTTTACTTTTTGTTCGTCTTCTTTTTTGCAAATCATCAATACATTATCAAATTCCGCAATAATGTATCCATCCAAACCACTGACCACAACTAAGCGGTCTTTCGGTGTTTTTATGATGCTATTTTGGGTGTCGTAGAGCATTACGTTGGCATCAATGGCATTTTGATTTTCGTCTTTCTCCGATATTTCGTACAAAGATTTCCATGTACCCAAATCTGACCAACCAATTTCTGAAAGCACCACAAAAACATTTTCGGCACGTTCCATGATTCCATTATCAATCGAAATGTTTTTGCATTGTGGATATGCTTTATTTAAGGCATCGGCTTCTCTATCAGTATAATAATCAGCCTTGATTTCATCAAAAGCCTCGGCCATTTCGGGCAAGAATGCTTCAAAGCATTTCTTGATAGCATTGACATTCCAAATAAAAATACCTGCATTCCACACAAACTCACCGCTTTCAACGAATTTTTTGGCCCATTCGGCATCAGGTTTTTCAGTAAAAGTGACTACACGTTTAATATCGCCTTCTGATTCCGAAAACTGAATATAACCATAACCCGTATCTGGGCGAGTAGGATTGATTCCGAGCGTAACTAATACATCGTTTTTTGCCGAAAAATGTAATGCAATACTAATTCGTTTACGAAACTCCTCTTCCTTCAAAATAATATGGTCGGCAGGAGCAACTACAATATTTGCGTTCGGATTTTTTGCACCGATTTTATAACAAGCATAGGCTATACAAGGAGCGGTATTTCTACGATTTGGCTCAAGTAATATTTGGTCATCGCTCAAATATGGCAGTTGTTGCTTAGTTATATCATAATATTCTTTGCTTGTCACGATATAGATATTTTCTTTCGGACAAATTCCATCAAAACGTTCAACTGTTTGCTGAATCATCGTTGTTCCGATACCCAATACATCATGAAATTGCTTTGGGTTTGTACTTCGGCTGAAAGGCCAGAATCTCGTTCCGACTCCACCAGCCATTATAATTACATAATTGTTAGCCGCCAATCCCTGAAGTGGGGTATTTATTTCAGTATTATTTTGCTTCATTTTTATTTCTTTGTTTTACAATCTTTCCCTTTTTACTCTCATTTAGGGGCGAGGGGGTGTTTTTAGATAGTTTTCTAAACGTAAAGCTACGTTTTCTCTGATATTCATCCAAAAAAGATTTATATCAGCTATGTGCCAAACTTTTGTATTCAAAAAAGCCCGTCCTCGTACATAAGGTTTATTTATCCAAAGCATTCCTTGATGGCTCTGTGCGTCGGCTGCTTGCTTTACAAAAGTAAATTTAAGTCCAACGCCACCTTTATTGAGTTCTTTTGGGGCAAATTCCTCATCACACTTCCACGTAAGTGGATTGGTGCAAATGGCAGTATTAAGGCCATTCGTATGATATTCTGGAGTAAAATTTCTCGCATAGGTATTCCACGAAACAAAACCACCGATTTCGTCAGCGGCATTGCTTGGTTTAATATTTTCAAAAGTATCGGGTTGGGTGGCAATGCCAATCAAATAGGCTTCCACAAGTTGTTTTTGTAAAGGTTTTCCATCAAAAAACTCTTTTAGCAATCGTTTAGCGTGAATTGTTCCTTGGCTATGCGAGGCAATAATTATTGGCCGTCCTTGATTCCAGTTTTTTAGATAATATTCAAAAGCAGTTTTAATGTCAGAATATGCCAAATCAAGTGCTTGTTTTTTATCATCGGCGTTTGGTGTCAGAAAAGAGTAATAATGAGCTTGACGATAGCGAGGAGCATATATTTTTCCCGAACCATTAAATGCCGTGGCCTGATTCAAAATCGTTGAGTTATCAGTTTTATCGTTCAGCTCAGCATCATTAACATCGGCATTCCACTGGTATTGATTTTTGGGTTCGTACGTAAATGTAGTTGGGTGCAGAAAAAACACATCTGCTTTGGCATCTTTTTGGTTTTCGGTCAAGTTCGATTTTAAAGGCGTATTATCTGCTTTATCTTCGATAGTTGGTAAGGCCGCCCATGCACTAATTTGTGTATAGTCGGGTGCTGT
>JBKBSS010000319.1:0-3627 GCA_046291385.1 Emticicia sp.
CCAGAAGTAAGCGAAGAGCAAGAAAGTGTGGATGGTGCAAAAAGCACAACTAAAACGAGTGTATTTGATTTTCCAAATTTAGTTTTGGGACTCATTGCATTATTTTGCTACGTTGGCGTAGAAGTTATCGCAGGAGATTCAATCATTAGTTATGGAATTTCATTAGGCTTTTCGACCAAAGAAGCCAGTCAATTTGGTACTTATACACTTTGGCTAATGATGTTAGGCTACGTTTTAGGCATAGTTTTGATTCCAAAATACGTTTCTCAACAAACTTGGTTGAAACTTTCATCCATTTTTGGCATAATCGTTACTATATTTGCGTTAATAACTACTGGCTTTACGTCGGTGCTTTGCATAGCAATTTTAGGTTTGGCAAATGCCATTATGTGGCCAGCCATTTGGCCGCTCGCCATTGATGGACTCGGAAAATTTACCAAAACGGGTTCAGCTTGGTTAATTATGATGATTGCTGGTGGTGCAATTTTGCCACTTATTTATGGCAGTTTAGCAGATTATTTGCATAGTTCACAAACTGCTTATGCCATCATGATACCTTTATACGGTTTCGTACTTTATTTTGCTATGCTTGGTTACAAAAAGAAGACTTGGTAAGATTCATCAATGCTATAAACCAACACACTTGTGCAACAATCTTTTATAATTTCGGCAGTGCGTACACCAATTGGTAGTTTTGGTGGCTCACTTTCAAGCATTACAGCCCCAACACTTGGTGCTACGGCAATAAAAGCAGCTATCGAAAAGGCCAGTATTGAGCCTAATCAAGTTGAAGAAGTTCTGTTTGGCAATGTTTGTCAGGCAAACGTTGGCCAAGCTCCTGCACGTCAAGCTACGCTTGGAGCAGGTTTGAGCAATAGAACAAATGCAACTACCATCAATAAAGTTTGTGCTTCGGGCATGAAATCTATCATGTTCGGGAGTCAATCTATCGAACTGGGGCAAAATAATATTGTAGTAGCAGGTGGCATGGAAAGCATGTCGAATATACCATTTTATCTATCAAAAGCTCGTTATGGCTACGGTTATGGCAATGGCGAATTGATTGATGGTTTGGCAAAAGATGGCTTGGTAAATGTTTATGATAATCAAGCAATGGGCTGCTTTGCCGATGCCACTGCCAGCAAATTTGAGATAAGTCGTGAAGAACAAGATGCTTTTGCGATTCAATCCTACAAACGCTCGGCTGACGCTTGGGCGAGCGGAGTTTTTGCTAACGAAGTAACGCCAGTTGAAGTCACTGACCGTAAAGGAAACGTAAAAGTAGTTTCGGAAGATGAAGAATTCAAAAACGTAAATTTTGAAAAAATTCCAACTTTACGTCCAGTTTTTACCAAAGAAGGAACAGTTACCGCCGCCAATGCCTCAACTATCAATGATGGTGCTGCGGCACTGGTTTTGGCTTCTGCGGAAGCTGTTGAGAAGAACAACTTAAAGCCAATTGCAAAAATCATTGCGTATGCCGATGGCGAACACGAGCCAGAATGGTTTACAACTGCACCAATTATTGCCGCCGAAAAAGCACTAAAAAGAGCAGGTTTGACAATGGCAGACATTGATTTTTTTGAAATAAACGAAGCTTTTGCAGTAGTTCCGATGGCTTTTGCCAAACATTTTGGTATTAGCTATGAGAAAGTAAATGTTTTTGGTGGAGCTGTTTCACTCGGTCATCCACTTGGTTGTTCGGGAGCGAGAATCGTAACAACACTCGTGAATGTACTTCAAAACAAAAATGCAAAATACGGAATGGCCGCCATTTGCAATGGTGGAGGCGGTGCAAGTGCCATTATTATAGAAAAAATTTGATATTTATAAACAAAATTCAAACCTTGCAGGCAGTTCCACTGGGGCAGTCCCACTGGGGCAGTCCCACTGGGGCAGTTCCACTGGGGAATATTCTAATCTTGTAAGGTTTTTTTTATTGAAATGAAAGTAAATTCTGATTCAAGTAGTGTTCTACAAAAGTTTTTTGGCCCAAATCAAGTTGTAATACAAGCGAATTCACCAGGTAGAATGGACGTGATGGGCGGTATAGCCGACTATTCAGGCTCATTGGTTCTTCAAAAATCAATTTCGCAAAAAGCTACCGTTACAATTGGAATCAGAAATTATAATCAACTTCACATCAAAAGTCTGGATATTTCTTCTCAAAACGAAATCTATGTTGACTTAGACGAACTGCCGAATAATTACGAAGAAGCTCAAAAATATCTAAAAAATATCGCAGGCGGAGATTGGGCTTCGTATATCATTGGATGTTATTTGGTTTTGAGTAATGAGAAAAAAATTAAACTTGGTGGACTCGATATTTTAATTCAGTCAGATGTGCCAGTTGGCAAGGGAGTTTCCTCATCAGCAGCACTCGAAGTTTCGACTTTAAAAGCAATTACTGAACTTTTTAATGTCGAACTGATTGATACCGAACTACCCAAATTAGCACAAAAAGCCGAAAACTTAGTAGTTGGAGCCCCCTGCGGTTTGATGGACCAATTGGCCTCGTATTTTGGCGACAATAATAAATTGCTCCCTATTTTGTGTCAACCCGACCAGCTCTATGATTTGGTCGAAATTCCGCAAGATTTATATTTTGTGGGCATTGATAGCGGTGTAAAACACGCAGTTAGTGGAGCTTCTTACAGCGAAGTTCGCACGGCTGCCTTCATGGGTTATTCGATAATTGCTCAAAAAATGGGTTTTTCCAAGGATAATTTAGGCAAACACACGCATTCAGAATTACCTTTTGGTGGATTTTTGAGCAATATTAGTCCATCGTCATTTGAGGCAGACTTTGCCCGAAGTCTCAACTCAATGTATGGCAAAGATTTTATAAACGATTTTGGCGTAGTAACCGACAAACTTTCAGTCATAAAACCCGATGCCTTTTATAATATTAAAGCTTGTGCAAAGCATCCAATTTATGAAAATCATCGAGTCAAATCCTTCAAACAATTATTAAAATCGGTCAATAAAACAAATTACACAGACATTTTGCCATTGATGGGAGAATTGATGTTCCAGTCGCACGAAAGTTATAATCATTGTGGTCTGGGCAATGAAATGACTGATAAAATTGTGTCGATGGCCAGAAAAAAAGGCATTGAAAACGATATTTATGGTGCAAAAATCACTGGCGGTGGCAGTGGTGGAACAGTCTGTTTGATGGTTTATGGCGAAAAAGGCTTAGAATCGGCCAGGCAGCTTTTTGAAGAATACCAAGAACTAACAAATCAAAATTCGCTGGTTTTCTTTGAGTAACTACATTTCACAAATCACATTGAAAACTTTGAAACATTGTATTTGATTTTTGATTACATTTGAAAAAACTAAACTAATATAAACTAAATGAAAAAAATCCTAACTACGGCCTTGTGTATATCCTACGGCCTTACTTTCGGGCAATCGGCTCTCAAACCCAAAATTAGTGCTGGTGCTGATGCGATTGAGAAAAAAGTTATCACTTGGCGTCGTGATTTCCACCAAAATCCAGAATTGGGTAATATGGAATTTCGTACATCAAAAATCGTTGCCGACCATCTTCGTTCACTCGGTATTGAGGTTCAAGAAAATGTGGCGGTAACAGGTGTAGTCGGAATTTTGAAAGGAGGAAAA